>CAZNDR010000139.1:3348-9460 GCA_964571835.1 uncultured Cytophagia bacterium
TTCCACTGCTCACCAGGTTACCATTTTCAGTTCTGCCGTCCCATTGCAGGATGTGATAATTATATTTTGGAACATCAAAAGAATATTTTTTCATCAATCGTCCGTCAGAAGAAAAAATATCCAACTCGCCTGACTTTTCTTCGGTCACCACATACTTGATTATCACCGGATCATTTTCTCCAATAACTAATGGATTGGGATAAATTGTTTCGATGAAATTTTTCTTCTCATTGCCGGCTATAATGTACATGGGATAGAATTGGATGACGTTGTATTGACCGTTGCTGGCGGTCACAATAGCACGGCCGAACCAATTTTCCTGATGCTCGACATTCAAACGAATGCCATGAAAATTTGTCAATTTGACTAGGTTATTAACTAAAAAGAAGAGGTCATCGACTGGCTGTTCATCAGGCGAAAGCGAAATCAAATCCAGACTAAAATGAGCTTTATCGGTCAAGTCGAATTCATCGTTCAAGGTTTTGGCGGGCGTCTCGAAATTGGTAATCACCAGTCCAATGGTCAAATTATTGGTATTATCATGGATTTGATAATAAATTGAAGAGAGCTTGCACATGTCATTTTCGAAACTGAGATCGTTTCCGTCAATAGTTTCTTCCTGACAAAATTTGACAGTTGGATAAAGATGACCCTCTGGATAATAGCTCACATTGTCACTTTGGCGATTGGTGAAGTAATTCCACAGACCAAACGAGCTGAGCTCATTATTAAAAGAAGTTCGATAAGTGGTCAAGATTTTTGGAATTGAGGACATGGCATTTTCTTGGGGAATATATTCCCAAATTTTGCGTAACAAAGCTGGCTCAAATTTTTTGACTATCATGTGATTCCACAGCGCTGAACCGTATTCATAGCTGCCATTGGCGAAAGAGAAGGGGTAGTTCGGACGATCGAAAAAGGAATTGAGATAAAATAGATAATCATTTACATCATTGTGAGCGAAATCTTCCATCCAGGTGGAGCACATCTCCATAAAAAAAATGTCCTCATCACGGAAAAGATAATTGACCTGAACAGCATGAAAATATTCATGGGCAGAAGTCACTCGCAGTGCAGCTAACGGTGAAGTTTGAAAACCGCGGAAATCATTTTCGATATTCATATAGCAGGCGTAAGCATTTATTCGACCGGGCACCGCTTCTTCAAGGTAAGTAACACCGTAAGCGCCTGGAATGTTGAGAAAATAGATATCGAATTCCTTTCCCAGCCCGCCAGAGTCAGCCGCCGGTGCTCGATAGCCCAGACTATCGACAATCAATTGATGAGCATAATCGAAATATTGGCCGGCTGATTCAACATAATCAGGCACGTTATTCTTATTGTCATCGATTTTGGGAACAGCATTGTTACCTTCGGTGGCATAATGGAGTCGAAATTTTCTGCTCGAGCTGGTAGCGCTAAATGGCAAAATTGGTCGCTGCACATATTTGGATAAAGTTTGTTGCGTGCTGAGGTCCAGCTCATGCCAATGGCTTTTGACTTCCTGGATCAGAAAAGTGCCACTTTTAAGCGGTTGCATTTCTGAAGTCATCTGGTATGGGACAGGCACTTTTTCCGGTTCGAAAAGGTTCAGTACGCGGTATTCTAAATATTGAGCATAGCTAATTTTTTGATTGGTATAATCATTGGTTAAAGAGTTAACAACTAATTGAGCGTTTAGCATGTCAGCATACGCGAGAAACACGAATAGAAAAATAAAGTCTTTGAGTTGTTTCACAAATTATTTTCTCCTAAAAACAATGGTGATGGGCACGCCAAAAAAACCATACTGCTGTCTGATCTTTTTTTCCAAGAAAGCTTTGTAATTGCTTTTTATCAATTGAGGATGGCTGCAAAAGAAGACAAATACCGGAGGGTTGGCTTTAACCTGAGTGATATATTTGATTTTTATCTCCTTGCCTCCGACGGCAGCCGGTGTCGTCTGCTGCAAAATTGGTTCGAAATAATTATTTAAATCACTGGTTTTAATTTTTTTTGACCGCTCATTATAAATCGAACGGGCAATTTCAAGCACTTTGAAAACACGTTGTTTGGTAAGCGCTGAAATGAAAATAATGGGGAGGTAGTTCATATAGGGAATAGCATCCTTGATCTCCTGCTCATAGTGAAAAGCAGTCCGCGCATCTTTGCTAATTAAATCCCATTTATTTACTGCCAGGATTATGCCTTTGTTGAATCGTATTGCTTCTTGAAGTATCGTTTTATCCAAATCGCTAATACCTTCGGTAGCTTCAATCATGACCACAGCGATGTCGCAACGCTGAATGCTGGATATGGTTCTGAGGCTGCTAAAATATTCGATCGATTGAGCGACTTTGGCTTTTTTGCGCAACCCAGCGGTATCTATCAAAATAAAATTTTGCTTGTTAAAAATGAATGGCGTGTCAATGGCATCGCGGGTAGTGCCCGGAATTTTCGTGACGATCAGTTTTTCAACTCCGAGCAGCGAATTGACAAACGAAGATTTGCCCACATTGGGCTTACCGACCACCGCAATTTTAATCGCCACAGTTTGCTCGTCAGTAAGCGATGAAGTATTGGGGAAAAAAGCAACCACTTTATCGAGAAAATCACCGATGTTGCGTCCTGCCAGAGCGCTGATTGGGAAAGGCTCACCGAGTCCTAACTGGTAAAATTCGTGAGCAGCGATTTCTCGTTCTTCATTGTCAACCTTATTGACAGCCAGCAGCACTGGTTTGTTGGCGCGCTTTAATATTTTGGCAACTTCCGTGTCCAGCGCAGTAATGCCAGTCGTAACATCAACAACCACACAGACCACGTCTGCCTCAGAAATAGCCACCTGCACCTGATTCAAGACTGCCTGATGGATGAGATCTTCTGTGCCGGGCAGATACCCGCCAGTGTCAATGATGGTAAAAGCTACGCCGCACCATTCTGCATCAGCGTGTTTTCGGTCTCGGGTGACGCCAGGCAAATCGTCCACGATCGCGTCACGTTTTCGGACGATGCGGTTGTACAGCGTTGATTTGCCAACATTTGGTCTGCCAATAATTGCCAGTACCGGTTTTTCCATATCAGTTGTTGGGGGAAAAAATGAATTTCAAAATAGTACGACTCTACAAAGTCGCTATGTTTTTCTCTGCGTGCTTGACCTGTTTTCAGTTGAAAAGCTTAGCAACTACAAGTTAAGCTTTTCCAATAAAGCCAAAAAATCATTCTCGACAAACACAACAGGCTTATTTAATTTTTTCTCGATTTGCTGCGGTGTCCAGTTATCTAACAAGACAGCCTCAAAGTTCAAACAATTTGCCGGCAGCAGCACCAGGTCACCGAGTTCTGAGTGTGTCAATTGCCCTGCAATATCTTGACCAGTCAAAAGACCCGATACCGACACGGCGTTACCAAAAAAGTTATTTTTGATTACTGCCAGTGAGACGTGCAAATTTTCGATCTGCTGCAAACGTGGCATAATAAATTTTTTTAAAATTGACGCAGCACATTCGCCCGTTACCAATGTTGCCGACTTATCACGTGATATTCTATGCGGAAAATTTAAGCTTTGTTCCTGAAAACTATCGATGAACGCCCGCGCCATACCCACACCATTTTCCATTTGGGGAAATTGCTCATAGCGTTGGGCGATGGGGATTTTCTCCTTCGCTTTTAAATAAAACTCATCAGCAAGGTAAACGAGATAATCGCCGTAATCTTTCTTGTAATTTTCCGCTAGTTGGTCAATGGCAAAAATTACCTGCCTGGCTTCAGAAGCGCTCACAGCTTTTAAAGGAAAGAGGCGGTGGCGAAATTGAGTCAAACCCACCGGCACGATAGCAATGGATTTGACGAACGGATAAAACTGAGTCAAGTCATTGACCGATTTTATCAAATGCTCGCCATCATTAATTCCGGGACAGAGCACTATTTGGGTATGCAATTCGATTTTATTTTTCACCAAATAATGGATCTTTTCCAGCAAATGATCATCCGCTTTTATGCCGAGCAAATATTTTCGCACTTCCACATCAGTGCTGTGGACAGAAATGTAGAGTGGTGAAAGCCGCAAATCGACAATTCGTTGTAACTCCTTCTTGGTGATGTTGGTCATAGTTACATAATTGCCGTACAAAAAAGACAATCGATAATCTTCATCCTTGAAATATAAACTTTTTCTTAATCCGGCCGGATTTTGATCGACAAAACAAAACAGACATTTATTGCCACAATGTTTGTATTTGAAATCTTCAAAAATAATGCCCAGTGAATCATCGAATTCTTTTTCGATTTCAAAAATCAAACTCAAATTGTTTCGCTTGACCTCAATTTCCAAAAATTCATCGCTGGTGTGAAATCTAAAATCAAGAATATCACAAATAGGCGAACCATTGATTTTTACAATATCATCGCTTTGTTGCAAACCAGCCATTGCTGCCAGACTGTTTTCTTCAAATTGTTGGATAATCATGAGCACCAAAGATTGTTGACTTAGCGGGAAGAAAATAAGGAATAAATTGGACAAAAGCAATGATGTTTTTAAGAAGCTAAACTAACGATACTTTCTTGATCAGCTTGATCAGGCGCTCATTGATTGAGTTTCTGTTTTTAAAAACTCAAGAAACACCATAAAGAAAATTTTAAAATTTGCCGATGCCTGCGCTAATTAAAGCTTGATAAGAGCTTGTTAATTTATTAGAATAGGCTTAGCTAAAATAAACCCGATGGAAAAAATTCGTTTGGTTAGATTGGATAAAAAAGTGGAGTTTGGAAAGTCAATTGAAAAAATAGCAAAAGATGACGATACAAACGAGGCTTCTCGACTTCCAAATATTGAATAGACAACTGTCGTCAAGCTAGTTTTTATTTCCTGACCTTGATCTTAAGCTCATTTTTCATCATTAGCTAATTTTTATTTTGTTCCCAATATTTTTCGCTTTTAAAAATAGCCTCAGCTTTGTCATCCAATCCGACATTGGAATATGCTATTGCCAGCATGTTTAAAACATCTGGATCATCGGCTTTGAGTTTCAGAGCCTGTTCATAATAAAAAATGGCGCTTCCAAAATTGGCTATAGTTTCCTTTTCGAGCTGCTCAGATTCTTCCTGAGTCAATTTGAGACTGTCTGTTTTGCTGATTTCCTGCAACTGAATTTTGATATCCTCAGCTAAGCTGAAGTATGAATCTCCGAGCAGAATGATTGTTTCCACGTCATCAGAGCTGTTAGCTAATACTTTTTCAAAGTTTTTAATAGCAGAAAAATAGTCGCCGTCAAGAAAATAGAGTCGGCCTAAATTAAAAAGCAAATCTGCGTTGAGCGGTTGAATGTTAAGCGCTTGTTGATAAGCTGCAATTGCTTGCTCACTTTTGCCAAGCTGGTCCAGAGCAAAGGCTTTTTGAACCAGGGCCTCAAGTTGTTGAGGCAGAGCACCGAGAACTTTATCCATGATAACAATAATCTTTTCAAAATTTCCTGACTTTTTGTAAATGTCCGAAACATAAAACATGAGGTCGACATTTTTTGAATCAAGCTGAAAGGCTTTCTCATAATGGGCGATTGCCGAATCACGGCTATTTATTTTTTCTTCAACCAGCGCTAAATTGACATAAGCATCGGCGCGCTTATCATCAATGATAATGCAGTTGCCAAAATCTATTCCAGCGTCAGCCAATCGGTTCCGGTCAAAATTATCATTACCGTGGTTGAAAGAATAACACCAAAAATCGTCACGTAGAAAATCGATATCTGCTCGGTAAGATTGGTGAGAGGTTTTTGTGGTATCAATCAAACTCAAAGCAGAATCGAAAGCTGCTTTCATTGATAGGTAATTGCCTTGCATGCCATAAGCTTTGCCCAGTGCGAGGTAAGCTTCAATGTCATTGGGTTCTTTTTTGAGCGATTGGTGGAGATAGTTGATAGCTTTTTCCAAATCAGTGGCTTGAGCGATATAAATAAGCGCCGTTTCAAATTCGATCGTTTTGCAGCCAAGGAAAAGTGCACTTAAAACTAAAATAATGAAGAGCGATAAAATATATCTAAACCGGCTTAGCATGTTTGCTTTTCTCCATTACTCTTTTGAGCAAACCAAAAAGATGGCAAAAATATTCTGCCACCACTGGAAAATATGTGTCTATTCA
>CAZNDR010000140.1:0-9429 GCA_964571835.1 uncultured Cytophagia bacterium
ATTTCAATGTCAACTTCACAAGATTTTGCTAGTGATGTTTTGGCTGGGATAAAATTTTTGAAAAGTCGTAAAGAAATTGATGTTCAAAAAATTGGATTGATAGGGCACAGCGAGGGTGGCATCATAGCGCCAATGGTCGCAGTCGAATCAGGCGATGTCGCCTTTATCGTTTTGATGGCAGGAACAGGATTGACGGGTGAGGAAATTCTCTATCTGCAAGGCGCTGCCATTTTAAAGGCGAATGGTGCAGATGAAAAGACCATTGCCAAGAGCCGAGACCAACAGGATAAAATATTTTCCGTCATAAAACAGGAAACGGATAGCTTAATAGCAGCTCAAAAAATCACTCGCATTTTAAAAGAAGCGATGGCTGAATTGAGCGAAGAAGAAAAAGAAAAATTGGGTGGAAACGAGTCCCAGATTGAAATTCAAATTAAGCAAATAACAAACAAATGGTTTCGTTTCTTTCTGACTTTTGATCCGAAAACAGTTTTAAGCAAAGTGACTTGTCCCGTGTTAGCCATTAATGGTGAACTTGACTTGCAGGTACCGGCAAAGGAAAATTTAGCCGCTATCGAAGTTGCGCTGAAACAGGCGGGAAATAAAAATTATGTTTTAAAGGAATTGCCGCAGCTCAATCATTTGTTTCAGACCGCCAAAACAGGTTCTCCCAGCGAATACGGAAAAATCGAAGAGACTCTATCTCCTGAAGCATTAAAAGTCATAGGCGATTGGATTTTAAAACAGGTAGATAATTGATGAAGCATTATAACTTTTCTGTCATTGGATGAGCTGACGACACATACAATCTTTTTCGGATTTGGTTTCTTAAACAGGAAAGCGGATGGTAGCAAAAAATCGAGAGGCAAAATTAATTTTAGAAGACGGATCTGAATTTTCCGGCTATTCATTTGGCAAAGAAATTTCCGCCACCGGCGAAGTTGTATTCAATACCGGCATGGTCGGCTATCCCGAAACACTTACTGATCCTTCCTACAAGGGACAGATTTTAGTGCTTACTTTTCCCTTGATAGGAAATTACGGTGTGCCTGGCGAAGAGAGTGATGATGGCTTGGTTAAATATTTTGAATCGACAAGAATTCATGTTCAAGGCTTGATCATTGCTGATTACTCTTTTGAATATGATCATTGGAATGCCAAAAAATCACTTTCTTGTTGGTTGAAGGAGCAAAATATCCCCAGCTTATACGGCATCGATACCAGGCAATTGACAAAAATCCTGCGCGAGCAAGGGACGATGCTGGGCAAAATTGTAATGGGCAAAAGAAGCCAGTTAACTTTTTCCGATCCTAATTTGAGCAATTTAGTAGCACAAGTCAGCATCGAGAAACCAATCATTTATGAAAAGGGCAAGAAGCGGTTAGCCTTGATTGATTGCGGAGTAAAGAACAATATAATTCGCGCTTTTTTAAAAAGAAATATTACCATGCTCAGATACCCGTGGAATTATGATTTTTTGGATGAAAAGATCGATGGAATCATTATTTCCAATGGGCCTGGTGATCCAAAAATGTGCCAGGAAACGATAGCCATAGTGCAGAAAGCTTTATCAAAAAATATTCCCATTCTTGGTATCTGCCTTGGCTCGCAAATATTGGGTTTGGCAGCCGGTGCCAATACCTACAAATTGAAATATGGACATCGCAGTCAGAACCAGCCATGTCTGGAAACAGGCACAAAACGGTGTTATATCACTTCTCAAAATCATGGATTTGCCGTTGATGGTCGGACGCTTCCCCAGGATTGGCGCGAATGGTTTTATAATAGTAATGATGATACGAATGAAGGCATTATCCATATTTCTAAACCGTTTTTCGGCACCCAGTTTCATCCTGAAGCCTCCCCCGGACCTGACGATACAGAATTTATTTTTGACATGTTTGTAAGGGCAATCGAATGAAAAAAAGAATTAATAAAGTTGTTATTTTAGGATCAGGCGCCATTCGAATCGGTCAGGCTGGTGAATTTGATTATTCCGGCAGTCAGGCGATCAAAGCGTTGAAAGAGGATGGAATAAAGACGATTCTCATCAATCCTAATATTGCTACTATTCAGACTTCAGATTTTTTAGCAGACGAAATTTATTTTATACCTATCGAACCTTATTTTGTGGAAAAGGTGATTGAAAAAGAAAAGCCAGAGGGAATTTTGCTAAGCTTTGGCGGTCAGACTGCGCTCAATACTGGCGTTGAACTAGCGAGAAACGGCGTGCTGGAGAAACATCGGGTAAGTGTTTTGGGAACGCCCATTGAGTCCATTTTGAAGACGGAAGACAGAGCGCTGTTTGCCAAAGCAATTCAGGAGGCAAACCTTAAAATACCGCAAAGCCAGGCTGCCAATAATGTAAAAGAAGCAATTGCCGTAGCCGATAAATTGGGCTATCCAGTAATGTGTCGAATCGCTTATGCACTGGGTGGATTAGGCTCTGGCGTGGCTTATCATGAAGAAGAATTGTTTGCCATAACACAAAAAGCGTTCTCGTTTGCCAAACAGGTTCTCATCGAAGAATACCTGGAAGGATGGAAGGAGTTGGAATATGAAGTGGTGAGGGATGGCTATGATAATTGCATTGTGGTCTGTTCCATGGAAAATGTTGATCCTATGGGCATCCATACCGGCGAAAGCATTGTGGTGGCGCCGGTGCAAACGCTGACAGCTTCGGAAAATTTTAAACTGCGCAGCATTTCCATTCAGACGATTCGGCATCTCGGCATCATCGGTGAATGTAACATCCAATTTGCTTTTGATCCCAATTCTGAAGATTACCGGATTATTGAAGTTAATGCGCGGTTAAGCCGCAGCTCAGCTTTAGCCTCAAAAGCAACAGGCTATCCGTTGGCATTTATCGCCTCCAAATTGGCCCTTGGCTATAGTTTGCCAGAATTGAATAATATGGTAACTGAAGAGACATCAGCCTGTTTTGAACCAGCCTTGGATTATATCGTTTTAAAATGTCCACGCTGGGATTTGCAAAAATTCAGAAATGTGCGCTACAATATTGGTTCGGAGATGAAATCGGTCGGCGAAGTCATGGCTATCGGCAGGACATTTGAGGAGGCGTTACAAAAAGCTATTCGTATGCTCAATGTCGGTGCTAACGGACTGGTCGGCACCGATTTGGTTTTTAAAGATTTGGATAAAGAACTAGCTCAACCCACTGATACGCGTATGTTCGCCATTGCCGAAGCTTTGTTAAGAAATTATTCAATTGAAAAAATTTATGATTTGACAAAAATCAATAAATGGTTTCTCTTTAAAATTCGAAACATAATTGATTTGTCCAAAGAAATTAAGGATAAAAGTATTAAAGATATCTCAGCTTCCCTTATGAGACGAGCGAAACAGAAGGGTTTTTCTGATAAGCAAATTGCCTATTTCACTAACAGTCAAGAGCTCAAAGTTCGGGAAAAGCGGAAAAAAATGGGTATCGTACCCTCGGTCAAACAGATCGATACTTTAGCCGCCGAATATCCAGCGAAGACGAATTACCTTTACTTAACCTACAACGGAGCGGAAGATGATATCGGCTTTCACTACAAAAAGCAGGTCATCGTTTTGGGCAGCGGACCCTACAGTATCGGTTCATCGGTAGAATTTGACTGGTGCGGTGTCAACTCAATTTTAACGCTAAACAAATTGTCCTACGATACAATCATGATAAATTGTAATCCGGAAACGGTGAGCACTGATTATGATATTTGCAATAAGCTGTATTTTGAAGAACTCACCCTGGAACGGGTGTTGGATATTTATGAAAAAGAAAAGCCACTTGGTCTCATCATCTCAATGGGGGGGCAAATACCCAATAGTTTAGCTATTCCGTTAGCCAGGGCAAATGTCAAAATTTTAGGCACGCAGCCCAGTCACATCGACCAGGCTGAGAATCGGCATAAATTTTCCCAACTGCTGGATGAACAGCAAATCGATCAACCGCCATGGGAGGAGCTGACCAGCATTGTGGAGGCGGAAAAATTTGCCGATAAGGTGGGCTACCCGGTGCTCATTCGTCCCAGTTACGTGCTCAGTGGTGCAGCTATGAGCGTGGCATTGAGCAAAATTGAATTGCATGATTATTTGCGGAAGGCGTCCGATGTCAGCAAGGAACATCCAGTGGTGATCAGCAAATTTATTACGGAGGCGAAGGAGTTGGATATTGATGCGGTGGCGGTGGACGGTGAGCTTTTTTGTTACGCCATCTCTGAGCATGTGGAAAATGCTGGCGTTCATTCGGGAGATGCCACCATTGTGTTGCCCCCCCAACGCACCTATTTGGAAACGATGCGAAGAATTAAAAAAATCACTCGCATTCTTGCCCGATCTTTAAAAATAACCGGGCCATTTAACATCCAATTCTTGGCTAAAGATAATGATGTTCAAGTTATTGAATGCAATCTGCGAGCCTCAAGAAGTTTTCCCTTTGTCTCCAAAGTGTCCAAATTGAATTTTATTGATTTGGCGACCAAACTGATCATGGGCGAAAAGGTTCCGAAAATAGAAAGTTCGTCGTTTGATTTGGACTATGTCGGTGTCAAAGCATCACAATTTTCCTTCACTCGATTAAAAGGATCGGATCCTGTGCTGGGTGTGGAAATGGTCTCCACCGGCGAAGTCGCTTGTCTCGGCGAAAATTTCAACGAAGCCTTTTTGAAAAGCCTGTTGTCGATAGGATTCAAATTGCCCCGGAAAAATATTTTATTATGTACCGGGCCTATCGAAAGCAAAGCTGATTTTTTAAAAAGCTCAAAAATTTTGGAGGGTATGGGTTTTAAATTATATGCAACAAAAGGGACGGCAGATTTCCTGAAATTGCACGGAATGAAAGCTGAGGTGTTGTACTGGCCCTTGGAGAAGAAAGAACCAAATACAATCACCTTTCTGGCTGAAGGCAAAATCGATCTCGTTATCAATATACCAAAAAATATTGAAAAAGAGGAATTGGACAATGACTACTTAATTCGCAGAAAGGCGGTTGATGCGGATATCCCATTAATTACTAATATACAATTGGCGAAAAGATTTGTCGATGCCATTTCCAGAATTTCCATTGAAGAGTTAAAAATTAAAAGTTGGGGAGAATATTTTTAGCTTGTTATTAGCCTGAAGTGGGCTAAACGGCTACTCAGAGATAAAGAATCGCCTTTCATTCATCCCAACTTTTCTCTCGATCAGAGTGATGTATAATCTCTGAGTAGTTATATTTCTTTGCTCAAGCGAGCTGCACGTTGGCAACAATGGAACATCAAGCAAACAACGGTAATCAAGAATTTTTTATTAGCTTTATTTATGGCATCTTTTACATCAATCATTGTCGATGATGAGTGGCTGGTCAGGAAAGAATTGAAAACGATGTTGCAGCAGTTTCCTGAAATCGAAGTGATCGAAGAAGCAGCGAATGTGCCGCAAGCCCTCGAGTTATTGACAAAATACAAACCCGATGTTATTTTTTTAGACATCCAAATGCCGGGAGCTACCGGATTTGATTTGTTGGAAAGAACGAACATTACCTCGAAAATCATCTTTATCACTGCCTATGACCAATATGCGCTGAAGGCGTTCGAAGTCAATGCGCTGGATTACCTTCTCAAGCCTATTCAAAAAGAACGCTTGGGCAAAGCCATGCAGCGATTATTTTCCCATGAGAAACCGACGACCCAACCAGATAGAAGATTTGGCTATGATGATATAATTTACGTGCTGGTTAATGGATCGTTGAAGTTTCTTAAGATTTCTCTCATTAAATGTATCGTTGCCGAAGGAAACTATTCCTATATTTACTACAAAGATCGTGAAAAGAACTTGGTTTCCAAAACGTTGCAAGAATGGGAAAGAGTCCTTCCTGAAAATTATTTTATTCGCATTCACCGTTCCACCATAGTAAATTTTGAATATGTTGAGCGAATAAAAAAATGTCGAAATTATACAAACCTGATTTATTTGAAAGGCATCGAAAAGCCGTTTATCATGAGTCGTCGTTATGCCACAAAACTGAAGAACTCGATAGCCTGGTAGTTGATCAGCAGAATTTAACACGCGGATTTTTTTAATGAAAGGTGAAAAACCGCCTTGGAAAAATCTTAAAAATCTTGCCTATATTTCCACTTTTTCTTCTTCGTTGACTTTCGAAAATTTTTCTTTTTTCCTATCGAAAGGTATCAAAATTTTGGCATGAACCCAGCCGTCCTGCTCGAACAAGTGAAAAGTAAACTGATCATGAAACATTATCTGCAGGCGCTGTCTGATGTTTTCTAAGGAAGTGCCGTGGACATCTTTTTTTTCTGTCGATTTTTGTTTAGCGGAGATCAATTTGCCAGTGTTGGAAACATCAATAGATAAGACATCTTGTTGATAGTTTATGGAAATGTTCACGATGAGAGGCAGTGGACTGGTTTGCATACCGTATTTAATGGCGTTTTCAATTATAGGCTGGCAGAGGAAAGCTGGAACCAGACATTGTCGAGCCCGGTCTTCTATTTTAAAGGAGACCTGCAAGGTATCTTTGTAGCGCACTTTTTCAATATGGAGGTAATTTTGAACAGCGCCGATCTCGTCATCCAGTGGCGCATCGATTTTATTGAAATTGAGCATGGAATAGCGAAAAAATTCGGATAACTCAGAAACCATATCCCAGGCACTTTCCTTGTTGAGGAGGATCATGGAACGAATCGAGCCCAGCGCATTAAATAAAAAATGGGGATTCATCTGATTGCGTAACAATTTGAGTTGCGCCAGATTGGCTAAAGCCCGGGCGTTAAGGAGATTTCGCTTCTGCCGCAAATAATCATAAAAATGGGTGATGGTCAGTAGAATCAGAACGATTAAAATGAACTTGAACCAGAGTCTTTTCCAGAACGGTGGCGAAATGCTGATGCGAAGTGAAGCTCCTTGCTCATTCCAGAGACCATCGTTATTAGCAGCTTTAACCCGAAAGATGTAATCGCCAGGATCAAGATTGGTATAGGTGGCGAAACGCCTGGTTCCGACATAATTCCAATCTTGATCAAAGCCTTCCATTTTATAGGCGTATTGGTTTTGCTGACTGATAGCATAGTTGAGCGCTACAAACTCGAAGGTAAAAACCGTGTGCTTATAAGAAAGCTTAATGGCCTGCGCCTGGCTAATATCGGAGGTTAAAATAGGGTCATTGCCGCCAATTTCCACCGGTTTATTGAAGACGTTGAAATCAGTGATAATCACTGGCGGGATGTAGGAGTTTTGTTGTATCTGATCAGGATAAAAAGCAGTCACACCATTAATGCCGCCAAATAACATGAGACCGTCGCGAGTCTTCCAAAGGGCATTGTAATTGAATTGATCACTCTGCAAGCCGTTTTCTTTATAATAATTTTTAACTTTGCCGGTGTAGGGATTAAACCGGCACAGACCATTGGTAGTGCTAAGCCACAGGTTGCCTGCTTCATCCTGGAGAATACCGTAAACGATATTGCTGGGCAAACCATCTTTTTGAGTATAGGCACGAAACGATTGGTCAGTTGGATTAAAAAGGCATAATCCAGCTCCAACAGTTCCAAACCACAGATTACCTTCCCGATCCTCGCAGGCAATCCTGACATCGACATTATTGATATGATGATTCAACCGATAGGTGACGATTTTGCCGGTGTGCAGATCGAGACAGGCGATTTGGCTCTGACTAGCGCCCATCCAGAGATTGCCCTGTCTGTCCGGCAAAAAACAATGAATTTTGTCAAAACCCTGGGTAGACCAGTCGCTGAGAATGTGGAAAAATCGCTGGGTCCGTCTATCGAATCGATCGAGTCCGCCACCGTATGTGCCAACCCATATATTGCCGTTATCATCTTCGAACAGCGCCATGATATTATCAATAGCAATACTGGCTGGATTGTTTTCATCGTGAAGATAAAAGAAAAAGCGATTTTTTGATCGATCAAACAGGTTCAAGCCCCCATTAAAGGTGCCTATCCACAGGTTCCCCATCCGATCTTCCAGCAACGTTTTGATATTGTTCACGCTGGGGCTATTGACATTGTTGTCGTCGTGCAAGTAATAAGAAAATATCCCGGTTCGGCGATTTAGCTGATTTAGCCCGCCATGTTCGGTCCCGAACCAGAGATCGCCTTGCCGGTCCTCGAGAATCGCGTATACAGTTTGTCGGTTTAGGCAATGAGGATTATTCGCATCGGCGCGAAAATGAAGAAAGGGCAAATTTGACGTGTTCAAAAAACTAATGCCCCCACGAGTACCGATCCACAGGTCGCCTTTGGCATCTTTGAAAATGGTTTGCACTGAGTTCTGGACCAAGCTGTAAGGATTATTAGGATCATGCGCATGATGAAAAAATTGGTGGGTCGTTCGATCAAAATTATAGAGACCGCTGCGATTACCGACCCATAAATTTCCTTTGGCATCATCCAGTATAGCGCGAATGGTGGTGCTCTCACGATTATTGCGACCAGGATAATAACGAAAAAAGCGCTGCATTTTCCGATCAAAAAGATTCAAACCACCATTCAGAGTCCCAATCCACAGATTACCCTGACCATCTTCATAAATGGAGTAGATTTCATCGTCGCCAATGCTCTGCCGATTATTTTTGTCATATCGAAAAAAGCTAAACTTTTGTCGCTGCCGATCAAAAGCGCAAAGCCCCCCGCCTAAAACACCAATCCAGATCGTCGCCTGACTGTCTTCATAGAGGACGAGCACCTCGTTACTACGGTGAAAATTCTGGTCGGGAGGATAAGGAAGAAAATGGCGGACTTGCTTATGTTCCCAATCGAGCAGATCGATGCCAGAATCCGTGCCCAGCCATAAATTCCCTTGGCAATCTTCAATAATGGAATTGATATTGTTGCCACTTAATAAAATTTCCGAAGTCGAGTCGCAACTGAAGTGAGTAAATGTTTTATAATTTTGGTCGTAGCGGTTCAGTCCACCTGCTTCGGTGCCAATCCAAAAATTGCCTTTGCTATCTTCCAGAATACAGCGAATGAGATTGGCGGAGATGCTGTGCGGATTATCTGGATCAGGCTGGAACACAGTAAATTTATAGCCATCGTATTTGTTCAAGCCTTCATTGGTGCCGAACCACATAAATCCCTGACTATCCTGGTAAATACAATTAACTTTGCTGTGCGAAAGCCCATCTTCGATGGTAATATTGGTGAATTTGAGTTCCTGTTGTTGAGCTGGAAGCGTCTCTGGTTGCCACGCCAGCATGGAAAGAAGCGCCAAGAGAAGAAAAATTTTAGGCAAGCGTGGCTGATAGTGATCAGAGCCGATTTTTGTTTGTGCAATAAGCAATTTCGTATTCATGGTGCTTTTAAATTGATTTTATATTGTTGGATTCGGTGATCTTAGTTGCACGATCATGGCTCAAAAATAATTTATTTTATGAGAAATGTCAATAAAATTTTTGCAGATTTTTGC
>CAZNDR010000141.1:0-9379 GCA_964571835.1 uncultured Cytophagia bacterium
TTCAATTTGCGATCTATAAAAGCGGAAGGTATGTCACCATAATTTGCTAAACAGCTTTTTCTTAGATGCTAAAAATGAGGTATTAAAATTATTATAAGCTAAAAATTTTCCTTGACATTTTAAAAAAATAATGTATATTTAGCAATCCTTAAATATGAATTACTTCACCAGAATCAGAGGCTGAAGATGTTGCTATCACACTCAGCCGAAGTTTGCCCAATTATGCTATGATCGAGAACTTAGTTCAAATTACCAAACGCATTTTGAAGATGTATCGACTTAAACGTTACCGACCTGACTTCGCCGGGAATACGACGTTGGCGCCATTGATTCCGGCGAAGTATTTTTCAAGCGGTTCGATAAGGTTTGTTTTGGTAGCTCGTTGCGTGATGCGGGCACTTAATTTAAATTAAGTTTTATCATCGCTTCATTTAATCGGACTCTTGCCGCTTTTGCCAACCTTTTTAACTATCTCTGCTCATTTTTTTTTGCGTGCTTATATTTCAATTGATAAAGATAGCTTGCTGATAGCTTATAGGGACGATGCCATTCCCTCGCTTTTTCATTAAACTTCAGTATTAGCGTATCGTCCGGTTTTTATAGCGCAATTTCAGGGATTAATACCCATAGTTATCTGTAAAAATTAGTCAACAATTAACCTACAATTTAAATAAGGAGACAGCGATGAAGGCAAAAAAAGTAGTGCTTGCCTATAGCGGTGGACTGGACACGTCAGTTGTTTTAAAATGGTTATCAAAAAAAGGATTTGAGGTTATCTGTTTTATTGGCAATGTGGGACAAAATGAAGATTTTGGAAAAATAGAAAAGAAGGCTTTGGACACTGGC
The DNA here is from genome assembly GCA_964571835.1 of uncultured Cytophagia bacterium. Taxonomy (GTDB): domain Bacteria; phylum Zhuqueibacterota; class Zhuqueibacteria; order Thermofontimicrobiales; family Thermofontimicrobiaceae; genus CAZNDR01. The sequence goes on from CAZNDR010000141.1 coordinate 847, forward strand.
GCTACCAAAGCATACGTGGTTGACTTGAGAGAAGAGTTTGTGACCGATTATATTTTTCCTGCGCTGCGCGGCAATGCCATTTATGAGGGAAGATATTTGTTAGGCACATCGTTAGCACGTCCGCTATTAGCCAAAGCACAAATCGAAGTTGCGGAAAAAGAGAAAGCTGAGTACGTGGCTCATGGCGCAACGGGTAAAGGGAATGACCAGGTGAGATTTGAGTTGTCCTATGCCGCGCTAAAACCTACCATCAAAGTAATTTCACCGTGGAAGGATTCAGAATTTTTGGCCCAATTTTCCGGAAGAGATGATCTCATCGAATTTGCTAAAAAACATGATATTCCCATTAATTCAATTCATAAAAAGCCGTTCAGCGAAGACGAAAATCTTATGCACATCAGCCATGAAGCAGGCATTCTGGAAGATCCTGCTTTTCGTCCGCCAGAGAAGGTTTTCAGCAAAACCATTTCGCCCAAAAATGCGCCCGACGAAGAAACCATCATCGAAATTTTTTTCAAGGATGGTACACCTATTCAAGTCGTTCATGAGAAAAGCGGCACAGAAAAAACTGATCCCCTTGAGCTGTTTATGTATGTCAATAAACTGGGAAGTGAGAATGGCATTGGCAGAGTGGATATGGTCGAGAATCGTTTCATCGGCATCAAGTCGCGCGGCATTTACGAAAATCCGGGCGCCCAGATTCTGTGGACTGCCCACCAGGATTTGGAAGGAATCGCCATGGACAAAGAGGTGATGCACATCCGCAATCTGCTTGTGCCAAAGTTTTCCGAAATTATTTATAACGGCTTCTGGTTTTCTCCAGAAATGGATTTTTTACTGAACGCCTTCAATAAGAGTCAGGAAGCAATTGATGGCAAAGTTGTTGTCTCTTTGTACAAAGGCAACGTGCAGGTCATCGGCAGGGAATCACCAACCTCTTTGTACAATCAGGAACTTTCTAGCATGGAAGTCGAAGGCGGATTCGACGCGACTGACTCCAAAGGCTTTATTAATATCAATGCTATCAGGCTCAAGGCGCATAACGTGGTGCTGCGCAAGAGAAAGCCTTATGATTGGAGAAAGAAAGCATAACTAAGTGATCTTCAGTTTGAATGTGACCGGATGCTAATGCTTCATTCTCAATGAGAGGCAGGCGAGGATTATCGAGGAACCAGCATCAAGCGCTTAGAATCTTTTCGTTAATAATATGAATGACCAGTTAAAAAAAACCAAATGAAATGAATGGCGAAAGCTCAGAAAGTTATGGGGAAATTAAAAGAGCTCCGTTCTAAAGAACGGAGCTCTTCACTGTTCATGAATAGCTCCGCCATTTATGGCGGAGAAACTTATGCAATCCGAAATCACGTGGGCTTTAGCCCAATCAGCTTCTTGACTGGTCATTCATATTAATAACATCGAATAAACTATTGTTTTATTTTCAAAATGTCAGGAGCACAAATGAAACTCTGGGAACAAGGCCGAAAAATTAATGAACAGGTATTTAATTTTACTGTCGGAAATGATCATTTGCTCGACCGATATCTGATCGAATACGACTGTCTCGCTTCGATTGCCCACGCTAAAATGCTGGGCAAAATAAATCTTCTCAGCAAAAAGGAAGTGGAGAAATTGAGTCAGGCACTCAAAGAGATTATTCATTTGTTTCAAGCAGGACAGTTGGAAATCAAGAAAGAGCAGGAAGATTGTCATACGGCGATTGAAAACTTTTTAACAGAAAAATTAGGCGAGCTGGGCAAGAAAATTCACACCGCGCGATCGCGAAATGACCAAGTATTAACTGCACTTCGCTTGTATTATAGGGATCAGGGCAAAAAAGTAATGTCTTTGATGGGAGAATTCATTTCCTCGGTTAACAGATTCATCGGGAAATTTGGAGAAATAAAAATACCCGGCTACACGCACACTCAAAAAGCCATGCCCTCGTCGATTCACTTGTGGGCTGGGGCATTGGTGGATTCAATGGCTGATAATAAGCGTTTGCTGCTGGCAGTGCAAGATATTTTAGATCAATCGCCATTGGGTAGCGCCGCTGGCTATGGCCTGCCACTGGAAATTGACCGACAATTTACAGCGCAGGAATTAGGTTTTGCCCGGGTTCAGGACAATCCAATTTACGTTCAAAACAGCCGCGGCAAATGGGAAAGTTCGCTGCTTCATGCTTTGAGCCAGATCATGTTTGATTTAAATAAAATCGCAGCGGATTTGATTTTATTCAGCATGCCTGAATTTGGCTTTTTCGAGTTGCCCAATGAGCTGTGCACTGGTAGTTCTATCATGCCACAGAAAAAAAATCCCGATGTGCTAGAATTGTTGCGGGCAAAATATTTTGTTGTTACTGCCTGCGAGTCTGAAATTAAAAATTTAATTGGCAGTTTAATTTCAGGCTATAATCGGGATCTGCAGTTGACCAAAGAGCCGACCATCCGGGCTATCGAAGTCACTAAAGAAAGTTTAGCAGTAGCTGTGATTCTATTTGACAAATTATCGGTCAATCAACAGAAATGTAAAGCTGCTATGACCAGTGAGCTTTTCGCTACCGAAAAAATGTATCAATTGGTCAAGCAGGGCGTTCCGTTTAGAGACGCATATCAACAGATAGCGGGCAAGATAAAATGAATGCGACAGAAAAATAATCAGCCGACATCTATTTCCTGGATTATCCAGGCTGGCAGCTTGAAATTGCCTCACTCGCCGTATGATTCGCTTTGCTTGGCATCAGTGCGACCACTCAGCATAATTTTGACCTGATGTAGCTGCGGGAGTTGACGACAAGTAAATTGGTGATGATTGGAAATGGGCAGGTGAGGATTTATAAAAGACTGAAAGATTCATTTAAGATTACCGTTTCTTTCAGCCCCAAAGAAAGCTCGATTTGTTGTTGAATTTTTTAAAAGTTAAATGGTGGATTCACATAATAACTGCAACAATTTAACTTAATAATTATCAAGCAAATTCATTTCCCCCAAAATCCCTCCAGCGTTGTGTGAATGGGCTTTTGGGGAAAATGAATTGCTAAAATCCAGAATTTACAAACTACCTAAGTGTTGCACTTAATACTTGAACCTACGTTTTAAAATTGCCAGGAGAATATAAGCATTTTTTTCTTTAAGCGTAAAAGAAAAACTGTCAAAGAACAACTTTTACTATGTATTTTTGAGCGGATAGAAAAAGACATTCCTTTAATTCTTAAAATTATAAAATTGAATTGACCTCATCTACTAAGAGCAAAACATGAAAACTCTTAATTTCTAATGAAAAGCAAGTGCTACTTACCTTATCAATTTTTCTGGTTGTGCTTGCCTAAACGGAAATTGGGGCAAGAGACATGCTAATCAGGAACTTGCGAGCAAGCCAGGCTGATAAAAATGCAGCCAGCCAGGCTGTGCTTGCGCTGATAAATAAAATTACTGCTCATTTTCAATGGTGTTCTTTTTTTTAGAATTTTTCTTTTCCTTTAGCTGCAAAATTTTCTGCTGCTTCAATTGTGCCCGACAGTTGGGACAAAATCCCCAATCCTGCTTAATGGGATATTGGCATTGCGGACAAAAAGTACTGGAAAGATCATAGCCGCAATAAGGACAATAGGCTTTGCTCCCGTTCAATTCGTTTTCGCATTGTGGGCAATGAAATGTTTTCAGTGCTGCTGGACGAGTGATCAAATAAATCGTTAGTCCAAAAATGATGAAGGAGATCAAGGTAAAAAATGCCCAGACGCCGGGATTTTTGACATCACGTTGTTTAGCGTCAATGTAAACCCAGGTAGGAAAGATGAACCATAGAAATAGGCCGGCCAATGCCGTCATCGCACCGAATAATGGTTCCAGAATACTATAAATATCAGTACGATGTGCCATCTGCTCAGAGTAGTATAACTCATGATTATAACTATCATCCACTTTCAGGTACAAATTCCCGATGCTCGTCCCCATCGCATCAGATACTGGTGCTGAGAGAATAAAAGAAGTCGGTCGAGAATAATCATTATCATAAGGAAAATTGTATTGTTCGCTTAACCTTCTTGATTCCCGATAAGTGCGCCACCAGTAGCTCTTTTCCTTGTCCATTTCTTTAGGCACGAATTCTGAAAAATCGACCAGATCATGCAAATCGACCAGTTTCATTAAAAAGTCGTTTTGATCCATGTAATAACCTTCACTTAAAATTTTGTCACGATGCATTTCAAAACCTTTGTTAAGTTTTAAGAAAACCGCCGCTGGTGCGCCAAAGATAAAATTACCATTAACATCGCTCAACCATAAATATAATTTTAATGAGGGATTATCTTTGAGCAAATCGGACTGAAATTTTCCTACTAAATGTGCATCGACTGGGATGCCAGTAATCTGTTTTGCGGTTGCATTGAGAAAATCTTGAAAGCGAATAGTGAGCATGGCAATATGCTCGTTTAATGTTTCGGTGCGTTTTTTATTTTGTGCTTTTCGAATCGGCTGCTCAAAGATCAAGCCAATTATCGAAAATATAAAAATAACTAAAGCTGGAATAGCCAGCTTCCGAACTAAGGTTTTTCGGTTCATAGTACTGCCTCCAGTTAAATTAAAATTAATACAAAATTTGTAACTGTCCAGCTACAGAAGTTAGAAGGCACTGAGAGCCGCAAAGAAAAAAATCTTAGGCAAAATTGCCTTTGCCAGAGCTATAAATTTTTCTTCATGGCAAAATTTGAAAAATGATGAATAAAAAAAACTATTGTTTTCTTGGCGAAACCTTTTGCCTTGCTATCGTTATGGCAAAAATCAAGCTGGATGGTTACAACATAATTTTCTATTTCTTTGGATTATATCAGTTTTAAATCATTCGGTTTTTGCCTTTCGACTTTGCTCAGGGTGACTTTTCAGCGTTGTTATGCTAATCGTAGCCGAAGCATAGCCCGCGTTTGATACACACTCTCAAATGATTTTTCGTTTCTCAGATGACCGCAGTCAAATTACATAAAAAATTTTTCTTTTCTATTTTGCGGGGATTCAAATATCATAATCGGCGTCAAAGATAAAGTGACAAAGGTGCCAAGACAAAAAAAGCATATCAGCCCTAAACTGAACATGCCAAATGTTTCCACCATCCAACAATGCTTGATGGCATGCCAGAACGGCATCTTCAGCAATTGGTCTTGAATGATGAAAATGATGGAAATTATCAAACAGATTCCTATGGCGATTTGTAAAATTGGCGTTATGGGAATAAAAAAGGAATTGCGCGCTGAAGCTGGAGCGGCGACGGAAATATTCTTTGAAATCAAATTATAAGTCTGAGGTAACGGTTGCTCATTATGCCATTGCTGCAGTTTTTTTTCGACAGCGGCAAGAGTAGTAATATACTGACGGCAAATGGCGCACGAATTGAGATGGGACAGAACATCTGCTTTTCTCAGTTTGACATCTTCATGATAATAAATAGCCAGCAGCTCGTTTTTATTGGGGTGATTCATGATGAGCCTCGAACAAAATAGTCAATAATTTATGAGTTCGTTATCAAATAGTTCTCTCATTTGTTCAATAGCTCGATGAAATCGTGCTTTCAGCGTCCCAACTGGAGTTTGGGTTATTTCAGAAATTTCAGTAAATTTCAGTTGATGATAAATTTTCAAAATGACGATTTCCCTTAAAAATGGCTTGAGCTGATTTAACACATAACTGATCGAGTCGTGTTTTTCGTATTTTTTATCTGGCTGTTCTGTTTCAATCAGCGTCATTTTTCCCTTTTCGGGTGACAGTTGTGAGATCTCAGCGCAAAAAAATTCGTATCGTTTTTTGCTCATCTCACTGCGCGTGATATTCAGGGCAATGGTGAACAACCAGCTTTTGAAATTACCTTTTTTTTGATCAAAGGTGTGTGCGGCAAACCAGATTCTCGTAAATGTTTCTTGAAGCAAATCCTGGGCTAATTCTCTATTTCCAGTATAACGTCTGATAAAATTAAAAATGTGTACATGAAACCGCTGATAAAGCGTTTTTAATGCCAATGAGTTTCTATCAGCAACCAAAATCATTAATTCTTTATCAGTTTTGTCTTTCATGCAGTATCTCAGCCGGTCCTTGTAATGCTATACCTGAGGAACAAGAAAAAGGTTGTATTTGAGCAATCGAGGCTTAAAAAATTATTAAACAAACTGAAAAGCCCCAGGCCGTGGTTCCGGGGGCTTTTCTTTGAGAGTCACCTGTTTGGCAGATGAGAACTTTGCTTTTAAGCCAAAGAAGAAAGAGAAAAAGGGCAAAGGGATCGCTTCAAATTAAGCGGCAATCTTATCTTTGGTCATTAATTGGTCAATTTTTTCCTCAAGGATTTCCTGAATTTCCATCATTTCAGCAGACATGAGCACGCGGCCAATCGAATTTCTCACCTGCTCATAAAGTTCGTCAATATGATCCAGTGATTGTTTTAAGGATTTTAAATCAGTGGAATTCCGCCACTCTTTTTTCCAGTCGGCTAAACTTGTTAGATCTTTTTTCATAATAAATCCTCCTCAGTTGGGTATTTATGTACCCTTAGTTTGATATCTTATTGATTACTGCCTGAACTTTGCCAAGCACCTTGAAGTACATGTCATTTTTATTAATTATTATCGGTTGATAATCTGGATTTTCAGGTTGTAGACGAATACAATTTCTTTCTAAATAAAACCGTTTGATCGTTGCCTCTTCATCTAATAAAGCAACGATGATTTCCCGGTCTTGGGGGAAGTTCGTTTGTTTGACGATAACTAAGTCGCCATCATGAATGTTAGCATATTTCATGCTGTCGCCATGGACCCGGAGAATAAAATCGCCGTCCCAGCCCACAATTTTTGGATTGATAGACACATAACCCTCGATGTTTTGTTCAGCAAACAACGGCAAACCCGCAGCAACTGTCCCCAGGATTGGGAGTTTTTTTTCGTCTTGTTTTTTAACCGTTCGTTTCTGTAGCACGTCAAGACAACGGGCACCACCGCGTAAATTCCGTTTCAGATGTCCAGTCGCTTCTAAAACACTCAAAATCCGCTGCACGTTATTAACCGAAGCATAGCCCATCATACTCATAATTTCACGAATAGTGGGCGGAAAACCTTTTTCATCGATAAAACTGACGATTGCCTGCAAAACTCGTTCTTGTGTTTGTGTGATGGGATCGCCCATAAAAACAATCCTGATTCATAAGGGTAATAATGTACCCGTAAATATAGATAAAAAAAATTATAAAGTCAAGGAGTTTTATACTTGATCAATGACTTTTTAAACTATTCATATGGCAAATAAAAATTAACAAAATGAATTTTTTTCTGGTAAAGTTTCCAAAAGTGTGTAAAATTATTTAAAAATCTTTAATCGGCTTAAACTCCCAGTTTTCATTTAACATTTTGGCCAGAGCGAGCATTATTCTCAGACAACTGAGTTCGTTAGGAAAAGTCTCCATCACTTTGATACGGCGTCTAAATTCCTTAAATGCTCGTTCAATGACATTGGTGGAACGAATTTTTGCCCACTGTCGATAGGGGAACTGATAAAAGGCAATCAGTTCTTCCAGATCTTTTTCAATACATGCAACGATATGGGGTAGCTGTTTTTGCCAGCGTGCCTTAAACTCGTTGAACCGTTCCCGTGCATCCGCTTGGCTGGTAGCATAAAAAATTAGCTTTGCTTCAGCCGGCACAATACCCCGTAAGCTGCGGGGACATTTGCCCACAATATTTCTGATTTTGTGGACAATACAGCGCTGGATCGTCACTGCTGGTAATAGTAAACCCAGCGCACTGATGAGACCGGCATTGCCATCGACGGTAACCAATTTTAGCTGGTCAGCGGAAAGTCCTCGTTGCAGAAGTTGCAACAACAGGCTTTCCCAACTGGAAGTTGATTCCCGACCACCTAACATAAATCCCAGGAACTCTTTTTTTCCGTCTTCGGTAATTCCAATGGCACAAAGCAACGCTTCTTTGGAGAGCCAATGACGTCTCACTTTCAAATGAATACCGTCCAGAAACAAATAGCGAATCGATTGGCTGATGGGACGATTCATCCATTGCACATAGTCTTGCTGCAATACTTGATTGCAGCGGGACACCGTGGTGGCACTATACTGCCGCCCCCAAATAGCTTTGGTGATCTTTTTCACTTTTCGGGTGCTAATACCGTTGACAAACATGTCAGCAATGGCTCGAGTAATCTTGGTCTCACGACGTTTCCAGCGACTAAACAACTGGGGAATGAAGCTACCTTTGCGAGCCCTAGGTATAGCAATATCTTTGATCACACCAAAGCGAGTGTCAAAGTCTCGGTATCGAATGCCGTTTCTGGAATCAGTGCGGTCATCAGATCGCTGATAAGGAGCAGCACCTATAAATTGCTCGAATTCATGTTGAATGACATTAATGATAGTGATGCGGGCTATCTCTCGAAGCCGTTGCTCCAACGAAGCAAAGAACTCTTCACCACTGGGGATTGCTTTATCAGTGCGGTCAAATATATTTCCAAAACCATCGTCTTGACCATCAGAATATTGAAAGGCAACATTTCCC
>CAZNDR010000142.1:0-9378 GCA_964571835.1 uncultured Cytophagia bacterium
CGTAAGGATTTTATTTGTTGAGGATCAACTGACTTTGCACCCTACAAGAATTTTTAAAATGAAGCACTTAGTTGTCAGTTTGTTTGTGTTCTACAAGTAATGTTGTCGGATTAAGAAAGTGATGCTTCATTTGAAATACAAAAAAGATATTGAGATATTCATTAATTAGTTGTATATTTTTTATAAAGGTGTTGATTTGGAAAAGTGGCAGCGTAAAATAGCTATGATACAAAAATAGTTATGGCGGAAAAAGGTCATCCTTGGTACGCCAATTCATAATTTGATGTAGGGATTGTTTTAAACATAATTAAATTTAGAAACCGCTGAAGAAGAGTGCTCTTACGAATATTAAACTGTGCTTGAAACAGCACACTGCTCCAGCGGGGTGAAAAATAAATAAGTCGACACCATAAGAACTGCTGCAGCAGTTCTTATGGTGCTTGATTGCTCTCCATTTTGACAGTTGGATTCAACAAGAATTTATGAAAGGTTGTAATACGATTTTTAATCTCAAGGCAGCGGTTAATGAAATGGTCAGAATATCCAAAAGATCGCGATTGCATATCTTTTCAGATTGGGGAGATACTGGCCCGTTTTTAAAAAAATAGGCTTAATCATATTTTGAACGCTGCGCTTCAATAGAGTGCAAAAGAATTAGCTGACAACGAAAATCTAAGGTTAACAGGCTTTCTTAAATTACCATGTATGATGAAAGCAATTATAGATTCAATTCTTTCAAATCAGTCAAAGAAGAAATTGCTGAATCTTTTGTGCTACAAGAAGGAGAAAAACAATACTTGGTAAGGATCAAAATTAAGCGATGGTATCAATTGATGCTATGCCGTCTCTTAACCTAAAAATGATAAATTCTCCCTGAATAAATCAAGTCAGAGAGAATAAAGGTAACTTTTCATCATTGGAGGAGTTAAGCAATGTCTGAAAACAAGCACTTAAAAAATGCGGTCAATGCGACCGGCGAAATTCATCTGGGGAAATGGATCAATGAATCAGTGGATTTTGTCTTTTCAAATTTTACTGATTTCTTGATCATCAGTATTATTTATGTCATCCTGATTATTGTGGCTGCTTCAACTTTATTACTCAAGTTTATTGTCGCTGGTCCTTTGACGGTGGGTCTGTTTTACATAATTTTTAACAAAATGCGTGGCGGTTCAATTCATGTTGGTGATCTTTCCAAAGGGTTCAATTTTTTCATTGCCGCGGTCTTAGCAGATATTTTGATTTCTGTATTTGTGGCAGTGGGATTTATCTTTCTCATCATTCCGGGCATTGTTATTTCCGCGCTTTACATGTTTGCTTTTCCGTTGATTCTGGAAAAAGAGCTGGACTTTTGGGAGGCAATGGAAACAAGTCGCAAGGTAGTCAGCAAACACATTTTTGAGTTAAGCGTGTTTATGTTTCTGCTTTACGTGTTTTGCCTGATTGGTCTGATGCTGCTTTTGGTTGGATTTTTGGTAGCACTGCCAATCTTTTTTGTAGCAGTAGCAATGGCTTATCGAGATATTTTTGGTTTAGCAGTTAGGGGTGAATAATCGTAATTGCCCCGCTTGCCCTGGTCAGCTTTAATCAGCTCAAGCTTTGCTAAACCTATTCGTGCTGGCGAAAAAAAGTTTAGCAAAGCGTTTCTGACTGAATTTATTCCATCATCAACACCTCTTCAATCCGTTTCAGCGCCCAGTCAATTTCTTTTTTAGTGATGACCAGCGGCGGAGCCAGACGAATGATATTCCAGTGCGTTTCTTTTGCCAGCACACCCTTTTTCATCAAGGCTTCGCAAAATCGGCGCGCGCCACCGGCTTTTGCTTTCAAAACAATGCCAATCCACAAACCTTTGCCGCGATAGAAATCCACGTGCGGACTTTTAATCTTCTGCAGTTGCTCCATGAGATAGTCGCCCAATTCTGCAGCCCGGTCACACAATTTTTCATCAACGATAACCTTAAGCGCCTCTCGGGCTACGGCGCAGCCAAGAGGATTGCCGCCATAGGTCGAGCCATGATCGCCCGGCTTAAACACGTCCATTATTTCTCTTGCCGCCAGCACGGCTGAGACCGGATACATACCTCCCGACAGCGCTTTACCAATCGTAACGATATCTGGTTTCACCTGTTCGTGGTCAGCGGCAAACATTTTTCCAGTTCTGCCTAATCCGCTTTGAATTTCATCGGCGATCAGCAGCACATTATTTCTTTCACAAATTGTTTTGGCTTTTTTCAAATAGCCATTAGGAGGAATGACTACGCCGCCTTCTCCCTGAATAGGTTCCACTAAAAAAGCGACCGTATTTTTGGTAATGGCTTTTTCTAAAGACTCAATATTACCATATGGAATCATTTTAAAGCCGGGAGTTAGCGGCCCAAAACCATTTTTGTACTGGTCTTCCGATGAAAAGGTAACAATAGAGATAGTCCTGCCATGAAAATTTCCTTCGCAGGCAATAATTTCAGCTTTATCCTTTTTCACGCCCTTAACCTGATAGCCCCATTTTCGGGCCGCCTTTAATGCGGTCTCTACAGCTTCAGCGCCGGAATTCATCGGCAATACCATTTCATAGCCAGTTAACTCACTCAAGTCTTTTGCCAACAGAGGCCACTGGTCATTACGAAACGCTCGTGACGTTAAGGTGAGTCTTTTTGCTTGCTTCACCAAGACGTTCACCAGCCGTGGGTGGCAATGTCCTTGATTTACGGCTGAATAGGCGGCTAAAAAATCCATGTATTTCTTGCCTTCGACATCTTCAAGCCAGACACCATATCCTTTGGTTACTACAACATCGAGCGGTTTATAATTGTGAGCTCCGTAGTGATCTTCAATTTCAATGTAACTTTTACTATTCATTCATCCTCCGAATGGTTCTTTCAAACAAATTTAAAAGATAAATCTATTTTTTCGATACTGTTTCTCTAGGTAAAATTATTTGTTTTGCTTATCACAGCTAATAGAGTGCATAGCAAAATGTGGGCAATGCTTCAACTACACTCAGCAAAACAAAACTGAGAGCTTAACCTGAGTCCCAAGAAATCGGGAAAGGGGAAGTTCCCTTTAACAAATGCCGCATTATTGGCAATACCCATGATTTGCCATATCATCCAGCTTCTATTAGCATCAAAATAAAGCTTGCCTGCCGCCATGGGGTGCAAAAAATTTTCAAGACGGCTGATGATAAATAACCAACAACAACTAATGTGCCCAGACTGGCATTTGTCCCAACACAATACCAAATACAGGTACGGCGAACAGATAGACAATGAGCGTTACCAGAACAATGCCGATAAAATTTAGCGCTACGCCGTTTTTCGCCATTTGCGGAATAGTTACGCATCCCGAACCAAAAATAATAGCATTGGGCGGCGTTGCTACTGGCAGCATAAAAGCGCATGAAGTGGAAATCGTCGCTGGTATCATCAATAAAAACGGGTGTACCGGCATGGCAATAGCAGTGGCCGCTAAAATGGGCATAAAAATAGTGGCGATGGCAGTGTTTGAGGTGACCTCGGTTAAAAATGTCAACATAAAGCAGACAATTAAAATCATTATTGTTAATGGTACACTAGAAAATAAAGTTAAATTCTGACCAATCCATGCCGCTAATCCAGTAGATTTGAAACCAGCGGCCAAGGCAATACCTCCACCAAATAGTAGCAAGATACCCCAGGGAATTTTGGCCGCCCACTCCCAATCCAACAGAAAGACCTTTTTCTTCAAATCAACTGGGACAACAAAAAGCAGCAACGCGGAAAAAATGGCAACTGTCGCATCATCAACTACTCCTGTTAATCCAAGTTTCCGAGACCATCCCGGAATGATGAATGCTCCCAAATCGATGTTCTCTCTGAAAATCCAGGCCAGGGCAGTAAAGACAAAAATGATCAATACATATCGTTCGCCCCGGCTCATCTTTCCTAATTTTTTTAATTCTTGATGAATGATTTCTTTTCCACCGGGCAAATGGTTCAGCTTGATTGGTTGAGTTACTCGAGTGAGCATAAGCCAGGCAATGGGTAAAAATAATAAGGTCAATGGCAAACCGACTGCCATCCATTGAAGAAAACCGATTTGGGGCGCTTCGGGAAAAATCGACTTGACAGCAGCAGCCAAAACGATATTGGGCGGAGTACCAATGAGCGTGCCGATGCCGCCAATACTGGCGGCGTAAGCAATGCCCAGCATCAAGGCAGTTTTAAAAGAAACGATGTTTTTCTCATCCTCTTCCCCCTCATTATTTTTTTGAAAAGTTGTGTTCAATTGTAAAATAACCGCCAGTCCAATAGGATACATCATCATGGCAGTAGCAGTATTGGAAATCCACATCGAGAGAAAAGCTGTCGCAATCATAAAGCCCAAGACAATGGTTCGTGGTCCAACCCCGATGAACTTGATAATGTGTAACGCCAGGCGCCGGTGCAGTTCCCATTTCTGCATAGCCATGGCTATTATAAATCCGCCCAGAAAAAGAAAAATATTACTATCGGCATAAAACAAAACCACCTCTTTCGCCTTCATGATATTGAGCAAAGGAAAAGCGACGATGGGAATTAAGGAAGTGGCTGGAATGGGAATAGCTTCAGTTATCCACCACCAAGCCATCAATATAGCCATCGCTAATACCTTTTGTGAGGCTGGATTCAGCGAGGCCGAGAATGGAAAAAACAAAATAAAAAGAAAAATAGGAATACCACCACACCAGCCAATCTTCTGCCAAAGATTGATTTGATCTTTCGTCTCCTTCATAACCTCCAACTGTTGCTTTTATAAAATCACCTTAATCCAGCTTCGACAATAAAGATGTCGAGGAATCCGTCTGATTCTCAATTTCATTTGATAGTTTCGCAAATCATGGGTTTTGCCGATAGAGTGGCATTTGCGAAAGAGGACATCACTCTTTTCCGATTTCTCGGGACTCAGGGTGACTTTCCAGCAAAGTTATGCCGAGCGCAGCCGAAAAATAGCCTACGTTTTGCTGCCTACTCATTTCATTTCAAACTCTCAGCCACCAAAGTCAACAGTTTTTCTTTGCCTTCTTTTTTGCGAATGTCAGTCTCGGTCACATTAAAAGAGACCACGTCAATTCCGAACTTATTCTTAATAACCTGAGGGAAACTGACGTAATAGCCGCCAAGACCTTCCAGAAAGTCTTTGGGAATGCCCCTTTCTTCCTGCCGGCCGCGTTGGTGAATGCGCTCAAATAGAACCTCAGTATTGTTCACCTGCAAATAGATGATCAGATCCGGAGCATGCAGTTTCTGTGTCAACCTTTCAAAATATTCAAAGTAGAGATTCAGCTCATCGTCAGTCATATTGCCCAGACCGTGAAGATATTTGGCAAAAATTTCCGGATCTTCATATAGCGACCGATCCTGCACGCACGATTTGGGAACTGTGAAAATTAATTCATGATGTTCGACGCGGCGGATGAGAAATTCCAATTGCAGAGTAAAAGACCAGCGTTTCATATTCTCATAATACTGGCGCAAAAAACGATTATCGATGACCGGCTCGTCGAACAGTTCATAGCCAAGATGCTGGCTGATTATTTTTGCCGCCGTGGTCTTGCCACAACCAATGTTTCCCGCCATAGCAATAAAGAATTTTTTTGACAAATCGAACCTCTATGCTAAGCCCTTGTTGAGTGGACAAAATTGGTTTGGAAATAATAAATAGTATTTCGCTTGATCAGATTGACTGGATTTTCAAATATATTCCGAGAAACAAAATTTCAAAAGGAATGTCTTCCCTTAATGAAAAACACTCAGACGAAACATAACAGCGCAGCACTCCCTGTTGATGCTAATCCCACTACGCCATGCCATGTTCAAGTTACCAATCGCCGACAGGCTGCCATCTGCTTAAAATATAAACAGAACGACTCCCACATGATAAGAGATAAAATCAGTATCTGATTTGCTAGGGTGGAGAATGACTTCGTTGTTGGGACCTTTTTCAATGCCGCCCTCTTTCAGATATTCAGCTTCTCCGCCAAACAAGTAGCGCACTTTCAAATCAAGAAAAAGTTTGCCTTGCTTCTTGTTGCCTTCGTCCATATTAAAAGAGGTCAATTTGATGAGCAAACCAAAGCCGCCGCCATAGTTCCAGGCAAAGTCGTCGAAATGGGTTTGACTGGCAATATCTTCTTCGTCCGCATAATCGACATCTTCAATTTTGCTCTCAGTCCACAGGTAATTAAAGCCGAGCAAGCCTTCCACATAAGGCTGAATGGAACCGTTATCGGCACGGGCTTGAAACAATAAGCCGGCAAAAAGAATGTTGTTGTTGGTTGTGACATCCACTTCGACTGGCCAGACTAAGATTTCGCGGCGCGACTCGGAACCATAATTAGCGCCGCCGACTTGCAATCCAGCGTAGAATGGCATGTCCCCCAGTTTGACAGAAAATTTGCCCGAGAGACCGATTCCTAACCGGTCGACATTTTCTTTAAAGCCAGCTTCAGGAGACATGACCAAGCCATTCAAACCAATATCAAATTGAGCGAAGACAGCAGTGAACAGCACAACAAGGAAAACAAGCGTTAAAATAAGACATCTTTGCATTTCAACCTCATGATTAATTTTGATAATTTAAGGAAAATTGACCTCAGAAATTTGCCTTTTTACGAGACAGCCTAGTTATCATTTCCTCAAGCGGCCTCATGGCAAGGATTTTTCTTCTCCGCTGTGGAACTACGTTGAGTCTGCGCTGAACGGAAATGGCTTCTCCTCATTAGGTGATTCTACAGCAAAAAGCTGAACCTGTGGCGGCTTATCGGTTAAGCCCAATTTGTATTCAACAAAAGTAAGGTCACCGACAATAGTCAGGTCGACACACTCTCTGTGGTACGCTTCTCTAATGGTATCCATTGAGCCAATAGCTTTTAGATCGGTCAAGAACCAGATCAAAAAGCTATTGATCCCCGGACTATTGTCTTCGAATTTTTTTAGTCGCTCGGTTAAAATGGAAATGCTTTTTTCTTGTACTCCACTATTTTTCAGGCCAATTTCAGCAACGCAGTTGGCAGCCAAAATCAATGGACTCTCGCCGTGATCCACCTCGGATAGGTAATTCGCTAAAGAGGGCAGAGCTGCCGGACCAATCATTGCAAATACCGTGGGCAGCTCATCGTCAGCCCAGTCGTCATCGATCAATTCTTCAAATAAATTTAACAGCGGCTTAATCGCCCGCCGAGCTTTAAGTTGCGCCAAAGCACGCCAGGCATGGATTGGCGCCCAAGCTGACAGTTCATCCATATTGGTGTGGTGCAAATCTTTATCAATTGCCATTTGGATAAGTTCCGCCACATGCTTTTCAGTGAGCTCTAATTCTAAATAATTAGGCCATTTTTCAAAATTGCGGCAATCGCCAAAGCTGAGCAATTTATTTACTGGTGCAGAATAGTTCATCAACTAAAACCGAATAAAACTTTTCCTTAGTGCATCAAAAAAAATAAATATGGCTAATTCATTATTCATTATTCATTTTTACTTCATCCGTATCTGATAGGGTATGAGCGGCCATAAGCTGAGATGTTGATTCTGCCGTAAGGAAAACCAATCATTGAATAAAGCAGAGCTATTCCCATTTTTGAATAGCCAGGAGAAAACGCCAATTGGCAGAATTCTTTCTAGCCAATTTTTTTGAGTAGTGTACACGACAATTTTGACGCTTTCTGAGCTATCGATTTGGGCTTTTTCTTTTGCCACTTCAACGGCTTTATCAAGTCCGCCCAGTTCATCGATCAAACCGTGCTGTTTGGCTTGTTCGCCCATCCAGGTTCTACCCTGGGCAAAGTTTTCCATTTTATCATATTCCATGCCTCTTGATTGTGCTGCCTTAGAGACGAAGTCCAAATAGCTATGATAAATATTTTCTCTTATCAGATTTTTTTCATAAGGTGTCAATTGTTTTATGCCGAATAGCATATCAGCATGCTCACCCCGCTTGATCACGCTCTCCGTCAATCCCAATTTTTGGTACAAACCGCTGATATTGGGAAAAATCCCCCAGATGCCAATGGAGCCAGTCATCGTTGAGGGCTGGGCGACAATGGCTGAAGCGCCCATGGCTACCCAATAACCGCCGGAAGCAGCGTAGTCGGACATGGACACTACGACCGGCTTATCTTCCTTGGCTTTTAAAATTTCTCGCCACACTAAGTCACAGCCCAGGCCAGAGCCGCCCGGCGAATCAACTCGGTAAACGATCGCTTTAACAGCTTTGCTTTTAGCTGCCCGGCGGATAGCGGCTATAGTGGCATCAGTACCTGCCGTCATCGCCAAACTGAGCGGGCTGAACTGATCTTCGCCTTCTTGGATCAATCCCTGAGAATAGATTAAAGCAATGCGATTTTTTCCTTTATTCAAGCCTTGGGATTCAAGAGAAATATCAGCATATCGTTGCGCGGAAATGGTGTTTAGCTTGCTGGCTAATTTTGTACCGTTGAGTTTTTTGAGCTTATCAGACAACTGATCTTCATAAACCACGCCGTTGATCCAGCCCAATTCGGCGAACTTTTCCGACCTCAGATAACTTTTATCAAAGATCTCTTTCACTTGGTCGGTCGAAATATTTAGTCGCTGGGCTATACCGGCAACCAGATGATTAAATTCCCAATCCAAATTATCATTGAGCATTTCCAGAACTGGGGCCGAGTGATTCTTTTTGCCCAGCGCTTCGCCTGAGCGGGATTTGTATTTGCCAAACGCATTGTATTCGATAGTGATGCCCAGTTTTTCCAACAGGCCGGGCAGGTGAACTGTTTCAATTGCCAGCCCGTTCATTTCCAGAAATCCACCAGGAACAGCAAAAATGCTGTCAGCAGCTAACGAGAGAAAATATTCGCTTTCCGAAACGTAACTACCCAAATAAGCAAAAACATATTTGCCGCTTTGTTTGAAATCTTTTAACTTGTCTTTGATCTCATCAATTTTTGCCCAGCCAATAAAAGTCATATCAAGCCGCAACAAAATTCCTTTGATACGGTCATCCACTTTTGCTTTGTCTATATCGTCCAAAATTGTTTTCATGCATAAACCGGCTTGAACACCGATAGGAAATTCACTCTTTGCCTGATATTCGGGAATCGCCCCAGCTAAAGCAAAAACCAAGGTAGACTTTGCTTTAACTTCTGGCGTAGTATCGGTGGCTGCATAAATGAATAGAGAAACAACCAGCGCAAAGATAATAAAAAGGACAAGGAGAGTTAGCACGGTATAAAGTATAACGGTTATGGGTTTCATTAACTGTCTCCTGTTTTGAAAGAGCTTAACATAATGAAAAAAGAAAATTTTTTACAATCCGTTGGCTGCAATATAAGCAAATATTTTTATTGAGTTTTGTCATCAATGAAGACTTTCTTCAAAAGTT
>CAZNDR010000143.1:0-9370 GCA_964571835.1 uncultured Cytophagia bacterium
ATATGAATTTTTCGTAATCTGAATCTCAACCTTAACCTTCTCCTTTACCTTTGCTTTTACCTAATCTTCGGCAACAAAATTGAATTGAACAATAGTTTGTAAGTGGCATTGGTTGAAGCGCGAAATTGTGGAGAGAAACCAAACAGGACGAGTTGACCCTTTCCTTTTTTCAACCAGATCATGGCTGATTTGTTGCTCAGGTTTTCTTCCTTTTCGCAATAGCCGCTTAGCAACATATCTTTTTCAGGAAACTTAGCGATCACGCGGCGATCCATGTCGAAATTAGGCATCGAAGTGGCGAGCACAGGTTCACCGCTAAAAAACACTCCGACACTTTCTTCCATGCCTAAAGTTAAAACATGATCTTTGATGAGGTTAATTTTCATCAACGCACCCGGGCAAGAGAGACCAGCTTTTTTGACTGTTTCAGAGATATTCCGAAACGGCAGCTCAAAATCTTCTTTCTCCTCCTTGGAAATTTTTATTTCCAGCGGACCTGAAAACAGATTAACTGATTCACCCCAGGCAATGATGATGCCTCCTCCAACCAAAAAGGTCATCAGTTTTTCCATGCCCTTTTTGCCTATTCCTTTGGTGTACTCCGGCGCATAACTGGTGATATGATAATCGCCATCAGATTTATATTTTCCCTCCATCAGGATCGATTTATTTTGATCAGGGAAAATTATAACATCAAAATTTTTTGCCAAATCGCTCTTTTCAAAATCGCCTGGCCGAAGAACTGTAAAAGGAATGCGGTAGCTGTCCAACACGAATCTTGTCCAACCGGCATCCATATCGTGAAAATAGGTTTCCACTATGGCCAGCCGTGGCAATGGCACTGGCTTCTTTTTTATCGCCGTCGTTCCATCGTCATAAACGGGCAAAATGTTCAATTCATCAAGGAGCTGCTGCATTTCGGCTTGGTTGTTTTCGGTAACCTGGACGACAAAACTGCCTTGTGATATTTTATTTTTGCCGACTTTAGCTGTTTCTTCGATCCGTTCCACCAGCAAGCCATTTTTCAAAGCAGTAAAGGCGGCTTTAAAACTTTCATTATTTTCGACCGGGAAAATTGCCATATCAGTTTTTTGCGCGGCTGTCTGGGCAAGCGAATAGTTGCCTTTTATTTCAGAAAGCAAAGCTTCAAATTTTTCTGATCGTTCTTTGATTTCAATTGACTTCACCCCACGATGTAATGGTAGCGACCAACTGGTAATATCGTAAGGTTCAATAATCTGCCCGCTCGGTGTATAGTGGCGTACTGGGAATTGCTGCTCTTCCAGCACTTCTTTGACGAATGGCCGGAAAGGTTGCGCCAGCGGAACGACTATATCGCCCGGCTGATAATTTCTATGATCGAAAATATAAGGTTCGGTGAGCTGGAAAATTTTTACGCCATGGGCCAATAATAAATTCGCCAGAGCCACCAATTCACTTTTATCATGCTGCTCTAGAGGCAAAATAAAATAGTAAGGCGGTTCGCTTTGTCCCCGTTTCACTTCGCGTTGGCACAAGTCATTTCGGAATTTAAGGATTTCTTCACGAAACAAAAAGGCAGTATTTAAAATCGACATCGTAGACACGATTTCGTATTGGACAATGTCAGACAGACGCCACCAGCCGCCGGTCCATGGCAAGGACATATTGATGCTTTTTTTGTATTCTGCCAATCCTTTTCCAGAGGCGCGGAGTTCATTCGGTTCCACAAAAATCGGCTTGGCATATTGACAACTGGCAGCTTCTGTGAGCATACCAATGACATTTTTCCAAATGCAAGTCTCAGTCGAGCCGGGCCAATAATCGTCAAATAAATAATGCTGCGAAACGCCTGCCAGCCCGGCTTTGGTCATGTCTGTTACCATTCTTGAACCAAAAATCCAGGTCCAATTCCAGACACCAGCATCAATATTTTCAGCAATGGGGTCGTGGACTGGTGGAACAAAATAGCGTGCTGATGAATAACCCATCTGATGCTTTTCCACAAAGACTTGAGGGAACCAGCTGCTACTGAAAATATCGGATATGGCCCGATTGTCAGATTGAGACAGGGTCACAAAATCTCGGTTATTATCATGACCAACATATTTATGATATACTCCTGGCAGGGAGCTGCCCTCGTACTTGGTTCCCTTGGTTTTATTATAATAATTGACGACCATGTCCATGCCGTCAGGATTGTGGCAAGGAACCATCATATAAACAACATCTTTAAGAATGGCTAATTTTTTCTCATCGTCGGTGGTTACCAAATCATAGGCGATCAAGGGAGCTGATTGAGCAGGCGCCACTTCATCAGAATGCATGGAAAGTGTCGCCAATACGAATACTTTTCCATTTTTGATCAGGTCTTTTTTTTCTGATTCCGGCAGGTTGGCTTCCAGCGCCAGTTTCTTGTTGATGATTTTTAAAGATTCAATATTGTTGATATTTTCTTCTGCCGAAAATAATGCCAGGTACATTTTTTTGCCCAGCGGTGAGAAACCGATTTCCTGCATTTTCAATCGTGGCGAGGCAGCATCAAGGAGCTGAAGATAAGCTGTCAATTCCTCATAAGTGAAGAGCATCCGCTCTGCGCCCGGCTTAAAACCGAAGTGCTGTTCTGGCGTTTTCATTTGGGCAGCAGCTAAAACGATTGCCGATGACTCGAAAAGAACGAGAGAAAAAATAAGGGAAGATAACAAAAAGCATTTTAACCTTTTCACTTTTTTCACTGTGGTGCTCTCCTGTTTTTCAAAGTAAGTTTTTTATATTTATTGATCGCTGCAATTGAAATTAATTATTCCCACAAAATCCCCCAATAAAAAAAATGACGCTACCTTGGTTGTCGAATTCCGGGCTTTGATAAACTATCCGCTGACTAGCAGATAAGCTGCTAACCAAAAATATCGCTTTTCAAAAATTTAGCTATTCCAAAATAGATTATCTTTGTTTTTTTATTACAATTTGCCCTTTTTACTTATCGTCAGAAAATCGTTTAGTTCGAATGTGGCAATATGGTTTTTTGCCGGTTTTCTCATAATAATGTTGATGATAATCCTCAGCCGGCCAAAATTCCCCGGCTTTTTTTAATTCGGTAACCACCTCATAACCGCGTTGTTTTAATTTTGCCATGAGTTTTTCCGCAATCGCTTTTTGAATTTTGTCAACATAAAAAATTGCCGAACGGTACTGTTCTCCAACGTCAGGTCCTTGATGATTCAATTGTGTTGGATCATGGATTTCAAAGAATAATGTGGCTAATTCTTCAAAAGAGGTCTGGGCAGGATCAAATACAATTTCGACTGTTTCTGCATGCCCGGTATTGCCAGCACAAACTTCGACATAGCTAGGATTTTTTTTATGCCCACCCATAAAGCCAGAGGTGACAGAAACGACACCTTTGTCTTTTTCAAAATAGAACTCGACTCCCCAAAAGCAGCCGCCAGCGAAATAAGCACGTTGCTGCTTTAACTTTTTCGTTTCTGCCGAAAGAAAATTCATGGAAAGGGAATTGACACAATGCCTGACATTTTTCGCAGTAAAGCCCTCGCCGTGAAAAACGTGCCCGAGATGGGCGCCGCAATGAGCACATAAAATTTCTGTGCGTTTGCCATCGGCATCCAATTGTCTTTTCACCGCCCCGGGTATTTCATCATCAAAGCTGGGCCAGCCACAGTTTGCATCAAATTTATCTTCCGACTGGTACAAAGGTGCATCGCATCTCTTGCAAAGGTAGGTGCCTTTGGCAGTGTGAGCGTAATATTTTCCTGAAAAAGGTTTTTCAGTTCCTTTGCGGATAATGATGTCTTCCTCTTCTTTGGTGAGTTGGTGGTAAGCCATGTTTTTCTCCTGACCAAGCGATGTCAAAAAATTAGTCAACGCAATAATAATGAAAATAAAAAATAAAATGATAAAAGCAACTATTTTTTTATTCATGTGTGCCGTCTTTTGATCTTATTTTTCCTGATGAGAAAAGTTCACTTCAATAATGTTAATAAGAAAAGCAAACTGGAATATGTTTACTTTTTAACGATTCTATGTTAGAGCAGTTCATTTTAATAAGCAGGCACTGATAATAAATTTGACACGCATGCTAATGAATTTGGCAAAATGAAAATCATTGACTTTTTGAGAAGAATTTTGTACCTTTATCACCAATTTTTTTCCTCAAATCAGCATGAATTGATAACCAATCAAACTAAAGCGGCTTTAGGATTTTGGACCTCATTATGAAACGTTATCTTGTCACCGGCGGTGCTGGCTTTATTGGGAGCAATTTTATCCACTATTTGTTTGATAAATATTCGGATATTCATGTGACCAATTTGGATAAGTTGACTTATGCCGGCAACCTGGAAAACTTGAGCGATCTTAACAATCGCTCCGATTATCGATTCGTTAAAGGTGATATCTGCAATGCCCAAATGGTAGATGATTTGATCAAGGACTGTGACTATGTCATCAACTTTGCGGCTGAAAGCCACGTTGACCGATCCATCGGCTCTCCAGATGATTTTATTAAAACCGATATTTTTGGCACTTTTGTTCTATTGGAAGGCGCGCGCAAACATGGTGTGCAAAAATTCATTCAGATCAGTACTGATGAAGTTTATGGCAGTATTGAAAAAGGATCATTTAAAGAGACCGATCCGCTCATGCCATCCAGTCCCTATTCAGCTTCCAAAACCGGAGCCGACCGATTGGCCTATTCTTATTTTGTCACCTATCGAATGCCAGTCATTATCACGCGCTGTTCGAATAATTACGGACCCTATCAATATCCTGAAAAACTAATATCCCTGTTTGTCACCAATGCCATTGAAAATAAAGAACTGCCCATTTACGGTAACGGCAACAA
The DNA here is from genome assembly GCA_964571835.1 of uncultured Cytophagia bacterium. Classification (GTDB taxonomy): domain Bacteria; phylum Zhuqueibacterota; class Zhuqueibacteria; order Thermofontimicrobiales; family Thermofontimicrobiaceae; genus CAZNDR01. The sequence goes on from CAZNDR010000143.1 coordinate 4,841, forward strand.
TGTGCGCGATTGGATTTTCGTTTTGGATCATTGCGACGCCATAGATTTTGTTTTGCACCATGGCGTGGAAGGTGAAGTTTATAATATCGGCGCCAATAATGAGAAAAACAATTTGGAAATAACTGACCTGATCTTAAAAGGATTGAATAAACCAGATAAGCTGAAAAAATTTATCAAGGATCGTCCCGGCCATGATAGGCGTTATGCCATGGATACAACCAAAATAAATAAACTTGGCTGGAATCCTAAATACGACTTTGCTGAAGCCATGAGTTTAACCATTCAATGGTATAAAAATAATCAGCCCTGGTGGAAAAAAATTAAGAGCGGAGAATATTGGGAATATTACCGACGGCATTATAAACTGTCGTAATTGCTGCAAAAAAAATTAAAATATCAACATAAAAATTTGACTCTGCCCATTAATTTTGTTTGCCCCTCATCAAAGACAGACAATATTTTCGTTCAAAATTCTTTTAAAAGATAACAACAATAAAGCAACTTAAAATGGAGACAGTATGGGTTTAGCAGAAAAAATTGAAAACCGACGTGCTAAATTTGGCATAATCGGTTTGGGATATGTGGGTCTGCCGCTGGCAGTTGAATATGCGCTAAAAGGTTTTGAGGTTGTCGGCATTGACGTTGATCCGCGCAAAAAAGAGAAGATTGACGCAGGGAAGAATTACATCGATGACATCACTCCTGAAAAATGGGCGACAGTTATCAAAAGCAAAAAATTCAAGGTTTATACCCACTATCAGATGATTCCCGAACTCGATGTTATTTATATTTGTGTCCCGACTCCTTTTACTCCGACTAAAGATCCCGACATCAGCTATATTGTCGATTCAGCAAAGGGAATAGCCAGCGGACTTCGCCAGGATCAACTGATCATTTTAAAAAGCACGACTTATCCTGAAACTACTGAAAAAATAGTCCAACCGATTTTGGAAGAGACCGGCTTAAAAGTCGGCCAAAACTTTTACCTGGCCTTTTCTCCGGAACGAATCGATCCGGGCAGCAAAAAATTTACGACTGAAAACACTCCTATCGTTGTCGGCGGTGTAACCAGCAAATGCACCGAAATAGCCGAAAAAGCCATCAGTCAGGTAGTCAATCAAGTGCATGTTGTTTCTAATCCACGTGTTGCAGAAATGGAAAAATTATTGGAAAATATTTTTCGCAGTGTGAACATCGCCTTGGTCAATGAAATGGCGCGTTTGTGCGATCGCATGGGTGGGATTGATATTTGGGAAGTTATCGATGCAGCCGCTACCAAACCCTTTGGCTATATGCCATTTTATCCTGGACCGGGCATCGGTGGTCACTGCATTTTGGTTGATCCTTATTATTTATCCTGGAAAGCGCGAGAGTATGATTTTCACACGAACTTCATCGAGCTCGCCGCTGAGAGCAATGAAGAAATGCCATTTTATGTCGTTGGCAATATTCGCCGGGCGTTGGGCAATGTTAATTCCTCCATTCAGCGCGGCAAAATACTCATGCTCGGGGTAGCGTTTAAACGAAATGTTGATGATAAGCGAAATTCACCAGCACTAAAAATTATGGAATTGTTACTGCAACGAGGCGTTGCGGTCCTCAATTACAACGATCCTTATATTCCTGAATTAAAAATTGCCAATAAACACTTTAAATCAGTTCCGCTGACCAAAGAAGTGCTTCAGCGACATGATGTGATTGTCATTACCACCGATCATTCGCAGTATGACGCCCAGTTTATTGTCGAAAATTCAAAAGCCGTTGTCGATACTCGGAATGTAACCAAAAACGTAAAAAATGATCTGCATAAGATCGTCAAGTTAGGATCGGGGCGAGGTTTTTACACTGATATTTATCAAAATAGTTAAATTGGACAAACAAAAAGTTTTCGCCAAATAATGCTCCGCTATTTCATTGACAGAGCATCAATTGTCCGAAAGAAGATCACCGGTGACTTGCTGGCTAAAAAAGGCTGCAGACCTGGAAGCAAAATTTTTTTTGTCCCATAAAATAAAAACAAATTTATTATAGAAAAAATGCCCAAGCCTATAGAAAAGCTGTTCCTTTTTATTAGTGATTTTGTAACCATTAATTTGACTTTCTTGTGCTGGATTTTATTGCGTCGGCAATTCGGTTTTTATATTCCAGATCAGCAGCTATTAATTTCATTCATTTTATATCTGGTTTGGACAATAATATTTATTTTTTTTGGGCTCTATCGGTCATGGTATGCTCGCTCACGATTTGATGAATTTGTCGTTGTTTTGAAAACGATCTCCATTGGTGTAGGAATTATCTTTGTGGCGACCTTTGATACCAGGATCGATCTGGATTCAGCTCCCAAAATAAGCCGGCTGATAATATTATCCTACTGGCTTATGTTAGTTGTTTTTGTCAGTGCGGGGCGAATATTGCTGCGAACAATTCAGCGCTTGCTTTTGGAGCACGGCATCGGCAGACAGAATACCTTAGTTATCGGGTGGAACGAAAAAGCGTGGCAACTGGTCGATAGGATCAAGCTGGCGCCGGCGTTAGGTTATGAGGTAAAAGGATTCATCTCCCGCTCGCGTACGCATCTGAATAAAAAATATGGTGATTTATCGGTTATTGGCTCATTAGGCGACATCAAGGATCTTACGCTCAAAAATAAAATTGAAGTAATTATCATCGCGGTAAGTGAAAGCTCGCATAAAGAGGTAGTGAATATCATTTCCCGTTGTGATAATCTTCCGGTCACTCTTAAAATTGCGCCTGACCTTTATGATATTGTGATGGGCTACGGCAGAACGAATCAGATTTATGGAACGCCGCTCATTGAAATTTTGCCTCAAATGATGCCCGATTGGGAAAAGCAGATCAAACGGCTAATTGACATTGTGATCTCCTTTTTTGTCATTGTCGTATTTTTCCCGCTGTGGTTATTGGTAGCGCTCTTGATTAAACTGACCTCAGCAGGCCCAGTATTTTTTACACAGAAACGAGTGGGGCAAAATGAAAAAATCTTTGAAATTTACAAATTTAGATCGATGATTGATAAGGCTGAAAAAGAGACCGGAGCAGTGTGGGCAGGCGAAAATGATCCGCGAATTACCGCAGTGGGAAAAATTTTGAGAAAAACAAGAATTGATGAAATCCCTCAATTCATCAACATTCTTTTGAATGATATGAGTTTGATTGGCCCGCGACCTGAACGACCACAAATAGTGAATCGGTTGAAGAATAAAATTCCGTTGTACAGCCGCAGACATCGTTTGAAACCGGGCATAACCGGTTGGGCGCAAATCAAAGGCGGCTACGATACCTCCATCGAGGATGTGCAACGAAAGCTTGAATATGATCTGTATTATTTAGAAAATTTATCGCTGCGCATGGATTTGAAGATAATGCTACGCACAATTTATACCATGATTGCTGGAAAAGGCCACTAATCAAGCGACCATGATTACGGTTAGTTTATTAATGTCACCAAATTGATTCAATGCAAAGACTATCATCGAGGTCAGTATTATGCTTGATATTAAATTTATTCGAAATAACCCTGAGCAGGTAAAACGTGCTATTCAACTGAAAAATGATTTTGCAGATGTGGACAAATTACTCGAACTGGATGCGCAAAAACGAAAAATTTTGGTCGAAGTTGAGAAGCTGAAACATCGAAGAAATGAAGTCTCTGATAAAATTGCTGCCATGAAAAAATCCAAGCAGGATGCGGCTGAAGTTATCGCCGAGATGCGAGACGTTGCTGACCAAATAAAAGAATTGGACGAGCAAGTAAGATCTCTGGATGAGCACATTTTTGAAATCCATATCCGTATTCCCAATTTGCCTCATTTTTCAGTTCCTGAAGGCAAAGACGAGTCGGCTAATGTAGAGATCAAAAAATGGGGTGCTTTGCCGGAAATGGATTTCCACCCGCTCCCGCATTGGGAAATTGGCGAAAAATTGGGTCTGCTTGATTTAGCCGGCGGCTCTAAAGTTTCCGGCTCTTTTTTTATCAATTATGTTGGCTGGGGTGCTAGGCTGCAGCGAGCGCTCATCGCTTTTATGCTCGATCTGCACATTAAAAAACATGGTTATACAGAAGTATATCCACCATTCATGGTTAATCGAGAAAGCATGTTTGGCACCGGTCAGTTGCCCAAAATGGAAGCAGACATGTACCGAACGACCGAAGAAGATTTATTTTTAATTCCCACTGCCGAAGTTCCTGTAACAAACTTATTACGCGATCAAATTCTAAAAGGTGAAAAATTACCAATCTATTATACAGCTTACACGCCCTGCTTCCGCCGAGAGGCCGGAACGCATGGAAAAGATACGCGCGGACTTATCCGTATTCATCAATTCGATAAAGTGGAGATGGTCAAATTTGTGAGACCAGAAACCTCCTATGATGAATTAGAAAAGCTATTACAAAATGCGGAAGAGGTGCTGCAACTCTTGGAATTGCCTTATCGCGTTCTCTCATTAGCCACTGGCGATTTGAGTTTTGCGGCAGCTAAGTGTTATGACATCGAAGTCTGGGCTGCC
>CAZNDR010000144.1:0-9368 GCA_964571835.1 uncultured Cytophagia bacterium
TTTAGAACGGAGAATTTGATAAATTGCCCTGAGATTTTTGGGCTTTAGCCCTTCTCTTTATGCGACAATAATTCAACTGGTCATTCACATTATCAATAAGGCCATAAACTTGAAAATTAAATTTCAGATACAAAATCTATTATCGCGTCCTTGGCGGCTGGCAATTTTGATGATTATTTTCGCGATAGCCTTTGTCTATGGGAGGTTGATCCTATTTTCCATCTTGGGATTGATTTTATTTGTTTCTGCCATCAAAGCCTATTTGGTTGAAAGAAAATCTTATTTCAGCATTTTGATTGCGGCAATCCTTCTTCTGGTAATCTCAGGAATTTATTTTATTATTGATTATAAAAGAGTCAGCGGCTACCTATATGATCATTCACCAATTGATTTAAGCTTGGTTTTAGACGGGATTTATCGCGGAACAGGACAGGGACTTCGCGGACCAATTCATGTGGAAGTGACGGTCGAAAATAGAAAAATCATCAGCATTGTGGTTTTGCAGCACCAGGAAATGATTACTGCACTTGATGGTCTGGCTGAGCAAATTATCAGCAAAAATTCAGTGGGTGATGAAATTGTTCCGGCCACTATTCATGGTTCGATCGAGACCACTAATGGTTATCTGCTGGCTGTTACCAACGCCTTGTGGCAGGGAATACCTGAAAAACCAGAATATTCAAACCTGACAAAAATTATTTCTTATTTTACTCAGTACCGGCTCAATCTTCCCCTGTTCAATGCTTTGGCCATTCTGTTTTGTATTGCGCTGGTTTTTGATTATACCTTGCAGCCGGCTCTGGTAAGAGGTACAGGCCAAGCACTAAATTGTTATAACTGTCAAACATGCGTTGGTGTTTGTCCAGTTAAAATTGTTGATGGTCAACCTTATCCAATGACGATGATTCTGGCAGCCAGACTTGGGAATTATGAAAAAGTCAAATACCTGTCTAAATTTTGCGTTGCCTGTTCCCGATGCGCTGGCAAATGTCCGGTAGGCGATTCTGGACCGAGCATCGCCGCGGCAGCCAATACTTATTTCCGAAAAGAGAAACAACGAAAGAAAAGGTTAGCAGAATTAGTTTGAGTTTCTGTGGTTGAGGAGGCTTTTTTGTCCAAAAAACGTTATGGCTTTTTAATAGATTTAAGACGCTGTATCGGATGTCACACTTGTTCTGTGGCGTGCAAAAGCGAGAATAACGTGCCTTTGGGCGTGTGGCGCTCATGGGTAAAACAAATTGCCAAAGGCGAATATCCCAATACCTCGCTGTCATTTTTGCCGCTGTTATGCAACAATTGTGAAGATCCTATTTGTGTGACTGTGTGCCCAACCTATGCTTCTCAAAAAAGAGAAGATGGAATTGTAACAATTGATCCACATTTGTGCATTGGTTGTCGCTATTGTATGGCTGCCTGTCCGTACGCCGTACGATTTATCAACCCACATTTCAATATCTGTCAAAAGTGTGACTGGTGCGTTCATCGAGTCGAAAAGGGCATTCCGCCAGCTTGTGTCGACGCCTGTCCGGCCGGAGCCAGGCTGTTTGGCGATCTGAATGATCCAGAGAGTGAAATTTCTAAACAAATCGCTACCCATAATGTGTCTGTTCTGAAACCTATTATGGGAACAAAGCCACAAACCTATTACATCGAATTAGATTTAAGCGCAGTCGATGCCAAGGTGATGAAGGAAGAAAATTAAATGAATGTCGATCTTTTATATAATATCCATTTCGAAGAAACGTTCGGCATGTACATTGCGATTTATTTTTATTTAACCGGTTTGAGCGCCGGATCATTTATCATGTCCACCTTAGCCTATGGCTTCGGCTTAATCCAGTTCAAACCGTTAGGAAAGATTGGCGTGGTATTAGCGACTATTTTACTAATAGCCGCGCCCCTGTTTCTCCTTCTTCATCTCGGCAGGATTGAGAAGCCCTGGCATTTATTCGCTTATATTAATTTTACTTCTCCCATAAGCTGGGGGTCGTTTCTGTTGACGCTTTATCCAATAAATTGTATTATCTACGGCTATTTTATGTTTACCGGCAATATGAAATTAACTAAAACTTTTGGCTTAATTGGCATTCCATTAGCTATTGCGGTTCACGGCTACACTGGTTTTATTTTAGCTATCGCCAAAGCTCGTGCTTTATGGAATACAGCGTTGATGCCGATTCTTTTTTTGGTTTCAGCAATGGTTTCTGGTATTGCCATGATGATTTTAGTTAGCTATGTCAGTGACCGCTTTTTTAGCAAGGAAAAAGTCGTCAATACGCCATTGCTTTTTTCGTTGGGAACGATTTTAGCCGGCGTTATTGTTTTTGATTTATTTTTAGTGCTAAGCGACATCTTAGTTTTGCTCACCGCTCATTCAGAAGCTAAAGAAGCAGCTGATTTGCTTTTGTACCATAAATTCAGTCCACTTTTTATTTTTGTGGAAAACCTTTTCGGAAAGATAATTCCACTCATTATCATAGTTACACCAAGATTTCGTTCTGTTAAAAGTTTATTAATCGCCTCTATATTAGTTATGATTGGTATCTTTTTTATGAGATACGTGGTCGTTTTGGGCGGCGAATTTATTCCCTTAATCTAATGGCAGCTTAAAAATAGAGAAGCGGCTGTCAATAATTGTTGGTTGATTATTTCATTGCATGCAATAAAATGGCTATTGATTTTTTAATAATAATTTTTTTATGCCCAAAAATCAAATGAATCGAAGAAACTTTTTGAAATATGCCTCGACCGGAATTGTCTCCTCAATTGTTCTGAATAAATTTAATCCATTGTTTGCAGAAATAGCCAGTTCTGGAAGGAACATATCTTTCCTATCGAAAAATTTTCGAAAAGGAATTCCCACTTTTTGCAATTTGTGCCCAGCCCACTGTGGAATATTAGGATTTATAGATAAAAAAAATTGGCTTGCCGGTATTCAAGGCAATCCATTACATCCTAATAACCGGGGGAAAATTTGCGCCCGAGGTATAGCGGGTATGAATTTAGTTTATGATCCGGAACGGCAGTTATTTCCATTAAAGAGAAGCGGCGCGCGTGGACAAGGCCAATGGAAAAAAATATCCTGGGATGAGGCACTATCAGAAATCAGTTCGCGCTTAACTAATTTAATCCATACTGGACGAGAAGCTGAAATAGTTTTTAATGCTGAAAAGTCTCGTCTCAATGGAATCAACAAAAAATTTATTAAAAGCTTGGGAAGGCCGACTTTAGTTCCTTCAGCTAATTATTTTGATCCCAATAAAGCTACTGCCCAATTAGCGACCTGGGGCGAAAGAAGCGAAATAGCCGATGTTGAAAACAGCGATTATATATTGATTTTCGGGGCGAATCCATTTGAATCACATCCACAGTTTATAAACATCAGCCAGAGGATTATTGAAGCCAAATTTAAAAATGGGGCAAAGGTGGTGACGTTCGATCCGCGCATGTCCAACACAGCTGGCAGAAGCGATGAATGGCTGCCCATTTATCCGGGAGCTGATGGAATCGTTGCTTTGGCAATGGCGCAGGTCATTTTGAAAAATAAGCTATTTGATGCTGAGTTTATCACCAATTGGACAAATGTGTCAGTTTCGCAATTGCAAAATTATTTATCAGCTTACACCCCTGAAAAAGCTGCAGCAGCCAGCGAAATTGAAGCAGCCGTCATCGAACGTATTGCCCTCGACTTTGCTTCACGAAAAGCACCAGTAGCAATTTCTGGTTCTGGCATTTCCCAACGCGTTAATGGTGTCGATAATGAACGGGCGATCATGCTGCTTAATGCTGTTGTTGGCAATATTGATAAAAAAGGTGGTTATTGCCTGCCGCGTCAATTCGATGTCGAAGATTTTGAAAGCAGCCATGATTTGCCACTTTTGTTGACCGATTTTTTCAGCGACGTTGAGCGCGTGAAGCAACCGGTCGATACCTTTATTTCTATTTTGAGCAATCCCGTTTATGAATCTCCGCACTGTGAACAAGTAACGGCAATGCTCAGAGATGAGAAGAAAGTGCCTCTGTTAGTGGTAGTAGATCACGCGCTAAGTGAAACAGCCAGTTTAGCTGATATTTTTTTACCGGCTGCTACCCTGATGGAGAGCTGGGATTTGTCCTTTGCTCCATCATTTGATTTTGTTGCACACGTCACTATCGGTCAGCCGATCATTCACCCTTTTGGTGATTCACTGCCAGTGCACGATATTTTGCTTAAACTAGCACAAAAAATGGGAGGCAACTTAGCGCGCAAATTAGACTATCGAACTATGGAAGATTATATCAAAGAAAAATTAACTGAACTTCCTGGCTTTGATATAAAAAGTGATTATAAAAAAATAATTGAAAATGGCATCTGGAGCGGGGAACAAAAAAGTCAGTTTCAAAGGTTTAAACGTCAAAATTTTAAAACAAAAACGGGCAAGTTTGAAATTGTCTCCACTGAGCTTCAACAACAAGGTGGCTCGACATTTCCTGATTGTCTCAGCAATTTTAATAATAGCAATTTGGCCACGAATCAATTGCATTTAATTCCTTTCACAGCGAATGTAATGCCTCCTGACATGGCTAATGCAAAGTGGCTGTCCGAGATCAGTCATACGAATGCTGCGTTAATAAATCCCAAGACGGCGCGTCGATTGAGAATACAAAACAATCAGAAAATCAAAATCAAATCCAAAGTCGGTGAATTAGAAATCGAAGCAAAATTTTTTCAGGGAATTCATCCGAAGGTTGTGGCAATAAAAAACGGCTCCGGTCATTGGGCATTCGGCAGAGTGGCACAGGCTAAAAAATTCACGAGTGCTGATCCCGATACTGACATTCTCTGGTGGGAAAAACAGGGGAATGGTGAAAATCCTAACATACTGGTTGATTGGCAAGTTGATCCGGTGGGAAAAGGGCACGCCTGGAAAAGTACGGTGGTGACGGTTTATCCGGGATAGGCAATTAATCGAGATGGAGATATGAATTTTAGCAATCTGGTTTCTCAAATAAAATCATTTATTTTTAGACATTATATTAAACTAATTTTGATTGTTGTTCCGCTCGGTGTAGTGTTATTTCTGGGTAGTCTTATTGCTTACAATCAGACCAAGTTTTTTTGTTACAGTTGCCATATTAATGAAGGTCCATATTCGTTTGTTGATAAATCTCGAGAAGTTCATAAAGACTTGGACCAACATCTATTTTCTTGCATCAAGTGCCATAAAGATAAGGCCGTCCAGACCATTTATTATCGCTTTCTTAAGAGAAATAAAAACTACATAGAAAAGGCAGCCAATCTTCAGACTCAAAATTTTATCGATCCCAAAGCGACCTATCAATCCGAACAATGCTTGATCTGCCATGCCGATCGGCTGGAAATTGATGAAATACCTAATTATCTTTTGGGATCAGAAAATCTGCGCCGAATAGGCTTGCGCGTCAATAAAAAATTGCATTATCGTTTCGAAATGTTCAATACAGAAGATCAAATTCACCTGCAACAACTTGCCGCGAAAACAGAGCGTTCGCAGGAGGAAAAAGAAGAATTGGATCGATTGGAAAAAATAAAGACTAGCAATTGCGCACCATGTCATTTGATGAGGAAGAAAGCAGGCGAAGAAGCTATCATCGATAAAACAGTCAACTTCGCAGCTCGCAATCCAATTTCCTGTGCTGGCTGTCATGAGGATGTTGATCCAATCAGCCATCCGGGCAAGCCATTAGCGACGCCAACTGAAGAGACCTGCCGCAAATGCCATCATGGCTTAATTCATGGCAAGTTTCTTATTTTCAAAGCGAATTGTGCAGATCTGAGCCAAACAGAAAATTGTGTAAAGTGCCATCCGAAATTTAAAATTTCTAATTCTGAAATAGATTAATGGCACAGAAATTCAAAGTGATTTATTCAATTTCAGGATACCAATTGAGTAAAGACAAATTTTAAATGAATGCCCAATCGAGATGATTCGAATAAAAAAACAATTTTTAAATGTGGCACGAAACTAGTTATGACATTTCGAAATTGGTATAAGTTGAGAGCAAATTTATTGAGTGCAATAAATAGGAGTAAACAGTGGATTACATCACTGACAAAGAACGATCGCTAAGCAGCCAAAAAATAAGTGTGCTTAGCTCAATTTTAGATATAAAAGAACCACCGGTGGCGCGTTGTCGCCTGTTGTCATCTGGGATTGAGCCTTACCACCGTCTTTATTTGCCGACTGGATTCGGCATTGAAGGGGATCGCGCCTGCATTGCTTGCGGCAATTGCGTTGATTCCTGCCCAGTGCTGAGACGAGAGCCGGCTCGCAGAACCCGAACAGTGCAAAGAACTTCGTTTGCATTGGAAGCGCTGGTTGCTGAAGATTGTGAGCAATGTTATGCTTGTGTTTTGTCCTGCCCGCAAGTTGATACAGCAATAAAAGATTTTGTTGTCGAAGATCGTGTCGTTGAGGTGATTCCTCAATCCAAAAAAACAAAAGTATTGGATAACTATTTCATGCTGTTTCTTGCTTTAATTTTGGGAATTGTCATTGGCATTTTTGTGACCTGGTAATTATCTGATAATATCCCTTAAATGCCAAAAATCTTAAAGCAGTATTACGATTAAAATAGACATTATTTTGCAGACGACAAATTGACGTGACCGATTATTTTGAGTTTATACTATTGATGAGTTTAATTTTAAAGGTGAATATGACAGTTAAAATAAATTTTGCTTGTCAGGAGGTTTTAAATGAATAAATCTATAGCAGAAGAAGTCAAGCGCAATTTGATTCCCATATTTATCATGGGAAAAAAATATGAGGTGCCTGATTCGCTGACAATTCAAAAAGCGTTTGAGTATGCGGGCTACCAGCTAATCAGAGGCTGCGGTTGCCGCGGTGGTATTTGCGGCGCTTGCGGGACGATTTATCGTTTTCCCAATGATTATCGATTGCATTACGGTTTAGCCTGTCAAACCGTAGTCGAACCGAATATGTACATTACGCAAATTCCATTTTTTCCCGGCAACAAGGCAATTTACAATTTAGATGAATTAAAGCCAACCGCCAGTGTCATTGCTGAATATTATCCTGAAATTTTCAAATGCATGGGCTGCAACAATTGCACCTTAAGTTGTCCCATGGAAATAAAAGTGATGGACTATGTCGCCATGGCGATGGCAGGAAATATCGCCGAAGCTGCAGAGATGTCGTTTGATTGTGTTATGTGTGGGTTATGTTCAGCGCGCTGTCCGGCCGAAGAAGTGCAGTATAATATCGGAATAATGGCCAGAAGAATTTATGGGCGTCACGTGTTACCAAAAGCTGAACACCTAGCGCAGCGTGTCGAACAGATTGAGCAGGGGCGATATGAAACTATGCTTCGAGACTTGATGCAAATGGATAAGGATAAGCTCCGAGAACTTTATGCAAAAAGGCAAGCAGAGCCTGATAATGCCGATGAGATGTGGGAGCCACATGATAAAAGCCATTTATAAGCAAAGCTGAAATCCAAAAATAAAATACGCCATTAAAAAAGTCGCTTAAATTTTAGACAAAAATGTTTTAAATATTTTCAAGAAAGAACGAGAGGTGTTAGCATGCCATATACACCAGAATTAAAAAATCTGATTAAAATTGTGGAAAAAACTCGGCCTGCTCGCGTGGAGAAGAAAAAACGCGGTGAAGAATTTCCTGCGATTCCAGTTGACAAGAGACAAGAAATTTTAAAGAAATATCATCCTGATTTTATTGAAGGGACAAGAAAAAAATTAAGGGTGGGACCCAGTAAAGGTTATGCTATTGCGCAGGAGTATGCTTTTATTTTAGAGACAAAAAGTCGGGTTGATCCAGATAAAATTAACTTAAGTCAAATTGCAATGGAGACCGATGTCCTCATCATCGGTGGGGGAGGAGCTGGTAATTCAGCGGCAATTCTTGCTCGAGAAAATGGGGCAAAAATTATCTTGGCTACAAAATTAAGAAATGGCGACGCCAATACAATGATGGCTGAAGGTGGTATTCAAGGCGCCGATAAAACTTGGAAAGATTCGCCATATTATCATTATCTTGATGTCATGGGTGGAGGCCATTTTGTCAATGATCCGGAATTGGTCTATACGCTGGTAACTGAAGCGCCGAAGACATTGCAATGGTTAGAAAAATTAGGGATGATTTTTAGCAAATACCCGGATGGAAAAATGAAAGTCATGCATGGCGGCGGCACCTCGAGAAAACGGATGCACTATGCTGGAGATATTACCGGCGCTGAAATAATGCGTACCATTCGTGATGAAGTCCGCAATCATCCGGATGATATAAAGGTCCTTGAATTTTCTCCGGCTGTCGAATTGGTGTTGGACAGCGACGGCAAATGCGCTGGTGCTATAGTGTACAATTTGGAGACAGAAGAGTATTTTATTGTCAAGGCTAAAGCGGTGGTGATTGCGACTGGAGGAAGCGGTAGATTGCATATTCAGAATTTCATGACTACCAATCACTATGGCGCAACTGGAGATGGATTGGTTATCGGCTACAGGGCTGGCGTGCCAATCTGTTTTTTGCACACGGTTCAATATCATCCAACCGGTGCTGTATTCCCAGAGCAAGCTGAAGGCTTGTTGATCACGGAAAAGGTGCGCGGTGCGGGAGCAAATGTTGTAAATATCCATGGCGAGCAATTCGTTTTTGAGCGTGAGCCGCGGGATGTTGAAGCTTCAGCCATTATCAGGGAGTGCTCGACAGATCGAAATAATGGCGTTCCTACGCCAACGGGCAAATTTGGCATTTGGCTGGATTCGCCTATGATTGATATGCTGTTAGGGGAAGGCACGGTCGCTAAGGAATTTCCGGGAAAAAGTATTTTATTCAAACGATATGGAATCAATATTTCAAAAGAGCCGATGCTGATTTATCCGACTTTGCATTATCAAAATGGAGGTCTGGAAGCCAATAACCAATGCGAAACAAATATTCCCGGCTTATATGTTGCTGGTGAAGTCCTCGGCGGCGTCCACGGAGAAAACCGGCTGATGGGCAACTCCTTGCTTGATGTGACAGTATTCGGTCGAATTGCTGGCATGAATGCCGCACGATATGCAAAAGGGATGGCTGAAAATAATAAAAAACTATCGTTAGATCACGTCAAGAAATTTAATAAAGAACTTGAAAAAGCAGGAATTAAAGCTCAAGTTGGCCCGATGCTATTGCCCGATTACAGCAATCCCGAGGTAAGAATGCGCCAGTTGACGACGACATATGTCGGCACGATTAGATAACCTCTCCAGTAAAAAGCGGTAAGAATTCAAAAAAGCCTCCAATAAAATTGGCGGCTTTTTTCTTTATTGGCCATATCATTTTATGAAAATGTTATTTGTCTTATGCTTAGAATTTATTAATTTG
>CAZNDR010000145.1:0-9341 GCA_964571835.1 uncultured Cytophagia bacterium
GGATTTTTTCTGCCTGCGGCTCGTGTGAATTTTGCTTGAGCGATCAGGAGAATCTGTGTCCTGAGTTTAAAGCCACCGGTCGAGATGCTTTTGGCGGTTATGCTGAATTTATGACCATTCCTGAAGCCTTCGCTTTTTCCATCCCGGATGTTTTTACCGATTATGAGGCTGCCCCGCTGTTATGCGCTGGTGCTATTGGCTACCGATCGCTCCGTTTGGCCAATTTAGTTAATGGACAAAATTTAGGTCTCACCGGTTTTGGCGCCTCGGCCCATCTGGTTTTAAAAATGATCAAGTACCAATATCCTCGGACCAGAATATTTGTTTTTGCCCGCAGCAAAAAAGAGCAGCAATTTGCCAGAGAGCTAGGCGCTTGTTGGGCAGGCAGTACTGAAGACGAGTCGCCAGAAAAATTGAATTGTATCATTGATACCACGCCCGCCTGGAAACCAATTATTGAAGCGCTAAAGAATTTAAAATCCGGCGGCAGATTGATTATCAATGCCATTCGCAAAGAAGAATTTGACAAAAATACGTTGTTGCTGTTAGACTATCCGACTCACTTATGGCTGGAAAAAGAAATTAAAAGCGTGGCTAATGTGACCAAAAAAGACGTTTCCGAATTTTTGATTTTAGCCTCTCACCTTTACCTAAAACCTGAAGTGCAACTGTATTCTCTTGATCAGGCAAATGTTGCGCTTATGGAGCTTAAAGCTCAAAAAATTCGTGGAGCTAAAGTGTTAGCAATTTCGTAAAAACGATATTTTTTTGAGAAAGAAAAAATTATCTTGACTATTTTAATAAAATTTTTTACCATTAGCTGTCAACAATTTTAAAACCATAGGAGGATGTCATGGCAATTGGACAAGGCACGGTAAATAAAGTCATTCTTATCGGAAGGGTCGGTCAAGATCCTGAGTTAAAATATACCCCTTCCGGAGCAGCGGTGGCAAATTTCAGTATTGCCACCAATCGCGTGTGGAAAGATTCCGAGGGCACATTGCAGAAAAAAACAGATTGGCATCGCGTTGCTATGTGGCGGAAATGGGCTGAAATTGCTAACACCTATTTAAAAAAGGGCAGCTTGGTTTACGTGGAAGGTAGATTAGAAACTCGAAGCTGGACGGATCAAAACAATGTGATACGATACAGCACTGAAGTGGTTGGCGATCTTTTACAAATGATTGGCCCAAAAACAGAATCAGCAGCCCCGCCGGCTGAGGCTCCTGGTCCTTCAACCGAACAAATGCCGCCAGCAGAGCCCGATATTACCCAGGAGATACCTGAAGACGATCTCCCCTTTTAGCGTTCGAGCTTTTAGGAAACTGATAATCCGAGGATTAATTTTCTCGGATTTTTTTTTAAAAATTGTTGCCTTTGAAAAAAATTTTCATATATTATATGGTCGCAAAAGGTTGTTGATTGGGGAGGTGTGCAGTTGCACTTGTTTTGTATCGCTTCAGCCAATGAACACTATTATAGAAAAATTTCTAAGCAAAAAAAAATGACTCAGGATGAATTGATAAAGCAAGCACTTCATGAACGAACGTCAGCAAAAGCATTTTTTTCGCATTTCCGCGTTGGCGCTCTATTGCTGAGCAAGAAAGGAAAAATTTACCGCGGTAGCAATATTGAACTCAGTTCCTATGGTCTCACTATGT
This sequence comes from uncultured Cytophagia bacterium, assembly GCA_964571835.1. Taxonomy (GTDB): domain Bacteria; phylum Zhuqueibacterota; class Zhuqueibacteria; order Thermofontimicrobiales; family Thermofontimicrobiaceae; genus CAZNDR01. The sequence continues at coordinate 1,662 of CAZNDR010000145.1, forward strand.
GCGCAGAGCGTGTGGCGATCTTTAAAGCGATTTCAGAAGGAGAGCAAAATTTCCAGTCGATTTTTATCGCCTCCGACGCTCAGAAAATTACTACTCCTTGCGGTGCCTGCCGCCAGGTGCTCTGGGAACTAGCTGGCGACATCGATGTCTACATGATTAATTGTCAGGGTGCATACCAAATGCTGAAGCTGAGCCAATTGCTTCCCAATGGTTTTGATAAAACCTATTTCAATAAAAACGAGAAATAATGAAGTCAATTATTCTTATTGGCATTGCCGGCGGATCTGGTTCGGGGAAAACGCTGGTTTCCAATCGTATTTACGAAGACATCGGATCGGAAAAGGTTACCATCATTCAACAGGATTCCTATTACAAAGAATTGAACCATCTCACTTTTGATGAACGAAAAAAACAGAACTTCGATCATCCCGATGCTTTTGATAGCAAGCTATTGTTTGACCACCTAATCGAGCTTTTATCAGGCCGCGAGATTGAACAACCTGTCTATGATTTCAAAACTCATACCCGAAAAAAAGAAACCATACGAATAAGTGATAATGTCATTATCGTTTTAGAAGGAATTCTCATTTTGCATTATCCTGAAATTAGAAATATCCTGGACATTAAGGTTTATGTTGATACTGATGATGATGTCCGCTTGATCCGTCGCATCAGACGCGATGTGGAGGAGCGGGGCAGAAGTCTGAACTCGATTCTGGAGCAATATGAAAACAGTGTCAGACCCATGCATCTTCAATTTGTGGAGCCAACCAAAAGATACGCGGATATTATTATTCCCGAAGGTGGTCATAATTTGGTGGCGGTAGATTTGTTGAAAACCAAAATTCAAGCGCTACTGAGCGAACGCGGTCACTGAATTTTGAATTTTCGGTTAGTAACTTGGCCGATTGGAATATTAATCGGCAGAAATTTTAGTTGAGACGATTGATTCTTTCCCCCAAGCACAAATCTTTTTATCGGGCTGACGTGTCGCCTCATAAAAATACTAAGGAGATAGCTACACATGTTAGAAGTCATTACTGGTGCAATGGAAGCGGGCAAAACCTGGCTGCTTTATAAACGAATTAGTGATGCCAAACTGATGGGCAAAAAGGTGCTGGTTTTTGCTTACCCGGTTCACGAAGGACATGTGGTCTCTCGAGTTGGTTTTAAGAGCAAGGCTATTACCGTCCCCACCGTTGCAGAGATTGAATCTCAACTGGTTTCTGACGTTAATGTTTTAGCTATCGATGATGCACAACTTTTTGATACCCAGGATTTGATGAACTTTTGCCACCGCTATCGCTCAAAATTTGACATTATCATCGCTGGAGTTCAGCTCAATTCCTTTGCTGAAAAATTTGGCGCCATGATCGAACTCATGGGCCGAGCGGAAAAAGTCACTGTTTTATTAGGCGTGTGCGAAATATGCAAGCAACAGACGGCTATTATTTCTCAGCGCTACAGGGACAAAAAGCACACCATTCCCATTACAAAAGATGATCCAAAAATTGAATTACGTAAAGAGTTTTATGCCCCGGTTTGTTGGGATTGTTACAAACCGCCGGTTTAAATAATAGCTTTATTCATCAGCGAAATCTTTAATTAAAAACAAACAAGGATAATCGCTTCTTTCAATATCTATGATCAAAACCATTATTTTTGATATTGGCGGTGTGCTAGCTTTGGACATTTGGGAACATGTTTTTCTCGATGCCCAAGTTGGTATTGCTGATAGCTATCAGCTATCTCATGAGGAGGTGCGATCTTTTGCTGGCCAACTGTGGGAGCAATTTGCTTATCAGACCGCTTCCTCTGAGGAGGAATTGAAAATCCTGGAAAGGGATTATTGGCAAAAAATGATCAGCCGATTTTCTCTTCCCGGCAGCCTTGAAGATTTAAGAGACTGTGTCGACCACTACATCAAACCAATCGATGGTATGGCGGCGCTGGTCGCGCAATTGAAAGCGGCAGATTTTGAATTGGCGATTTGCTCCAATAACGTTGAATTTTGGTTCAACAGACAGAAGAAAAAATTGCCTTTGCTGAGCCATTTCGACTCGAACAAAATAATTTTATCATCGCGCATTGGCTTTCCAAAAGCAAGTCCGAAATTTGAAATGTTTCGAGCAGTTATGGCTAATATCAATCAGCAAAAAGATGAATGCCTCTTCATCGATGATCGGCTTGCCAATATTCAAAATGCTTTGAAATTTGGCTTTGCTGCTCTTCTTTTTCCGCATGAAGCAAGTTATGGTGCAGCCTATTTGAGGAAGCTGCTCGAAAATATGGGTTTAATAGATTTTTCCAAATAAACTTTTTCAAGAAGCCTTATTTTTTTAATGTTAGCCATTGTTGATTTTTACGTGCCATTCGGTTTGGAGGCATTGTTTGGAACGACAACATTTAGTTGACTCAATCAATTATCTCAACAAGCAGATAAAACAATTTCCCCACACTGCTATTATTTTAGGCTCTGGTCTCGGACGGTTAGTAGATGAAATGATAGAAAAGACCATCATCAATGGTGCCAATATTCCGCATTATCCGCTTTCTACTGTGGCTGACCATGCCGGTACCTGGGTAGTGGGGAAATTAGCTAATATTCGAATATTAGCGCTCAAAGGCAGGGTTCACACTTATGAGGGATATTCTGCCCGGCGTGTCACCTATTCGATCCGGCTGATGGCAAAACTTGGCGTTTCTCGGCTGATCATCACCAATGCGGCTGGAGGCATAAATAAAAATTTTCGTCCTGGTGATTTGATGATTATCACCGATCATATTAATCTCATGTTTGATAATCCTCTGATTGGCGATAACAGCGTTTCTGCGCAACAACGCTTTGTCGATATGAGCAATGCTTACGACAAAAAATATATCAAAGGTGCCAAAAAAACAGCTTATGCCTTGAATATTCCCATCCAGACCGGCGTCATTTCTACTGCCAAGGGACCTACTTACGAAACAGCCGCCGAAGTGCGTATGGCGCGCCTTGTTGGTAGTGACGCGGCAACCATGTCTACGGTTCCGGAAGTGATAGCCGCTAGACAACAAAATATCAGAGTACTGGGAATTTCCTGCATCACCAATATGGCGACGGGAATCTCCCAACAAAAGCTAAATCACGATGAAGTTCGGGAGACGGCCGATCGAATCAAAGATCAGTTCATAAAATTAATAAAAGGAATTTTGCTGAACATTGAAAAATGGTAAATTCTGTCGCTGATAATTCGACTTGGTCAGATTGGGTGAATTACCATTTATATTCTTAGAAAAAAGATTTAAATGGACTGCATTCCCCTTTGGGACAACACTTAAGCGGTGTTTAACGTTATCACACTCCATTTTTATGCTAAATTGACTCGGTATCCGGAGCAAAATTTTCCTGGCTGTATGATGAGTTAATTCTATTTTTCATGTTTCAATCAGGCGACAAAAATGTCCATTTTATGGCAGAGGATTCGTCATGTCAAATCCTAAAATTCTCATTGTAGAAGATAACCGAATTTATGCCGAAAATTTAAAAATAAGCTTGCAAGCCAATAAATTTGATGTCATGGCTATGGTTGCCACTGGTGAAAGCGCCATTCATTTTCTCGAGCAGACACTGGTTGATCTTATCTTAATGGATATTAAGTTACAGGGCAATTTAAGCGGCATTGAAACGGCAAAAAAAATTCTCACCTATTTTGATATTCCCATCATCTACCTGACGGCTTTTACCGATAAAAAAACGGTCAATCAAGCCAAAACAACAGAGCCCTATGGTTTTCTCGACAAGCCTTCTTCTGATGCTGAATTGCAAAGAACTATCGAATTTGCCTTGTACAAACATCAAATGGAGCGTAAACTTCGAAAGAGCGAGGAGCAATTCAAACAAATATCTGCTTCTGCCCATGACGGTATCGTGCTAATTAATGAGAAAGGCCTCATCAATTTTTGGAACCAAGCTGCTGAAAAAATTTTCGGTTACAGCCAGGATGAAGCTGTCGATAAAAAATTATATTCTTTGATCGCCCCAGCTAATTATTTACAGGAATATAAAGACATATATGATCAATTTTTATCTGTTGCGACAGGGACAAAAGAGGGAAAAACTATCGAATTAGTAGCCAGGACAAAAAGCGGTGAGCTTAAAACTATCGAATTATCTCTATCCTGCTTCAAAGAGGTTCACGATTATAATCTGGTGGCCATTATACGTGACATATCGGAACGAAAAAGCGCCGAGCAGGAACACATTCGTTTGTCGACTGCATTGAAACAAACTGGCGAATCCATTTTAATTACCGACATAGCTGGTAATATCGAATATGTCAACCCTGCCTTTGAAAAAATTACCGGTTATAAAAAGGAAGAAGTGCTTGGCAAAAATCCCAGAATTTTTAACAGTGGAAAACAGACCATAGCATTTTATAAAAAGCTGTGGGAAACCATTTCTCAAGGCCAGGTGTGGAAAGGTCGCTTTGTTAATAAAAAAAAAGATGGGACGCTTTACCAGGAAGAGGCAACTATCTCGGCGGTGAGAGACAATTTTGGAAAAATCGTGAATTATGTGGCCGTCAAACGCGACATCACAGCAAAATTAGAACTGGAAAAAAAGATGCGGCAAAATCATAATCTCCAAATTATGGGTTTGTATGCCAATCTGTTTATTCATGATTTTAAAAATTCGCTACAGCCCATTTTAACTGAATGCGAAAATTTATTAGACACGTTGCCGGTCGACAGTGATTTTTATAAAAAGATAAATTCTATCCGTTTCTTTGCCAAAGAAGCGGCTGAGGTTGCCAGACAAATATTGATTTTCTCTCGAAAAGAAACATCATCATTTACCTCTGTTTGTGTAAAAACAGTCATTGAAGATTTATTTAAAGTCATTGATGCCATAAAACCTCCGGACGTAAAAATTGTCACCGATTTAGAGACAGACTGTGAACCGATTTTGGCCAACCAAACGCAAATCTATCAACTGCTGGTTAACCTCTGCACCAATGCCTTTCAAGCGATGCAAAACAGTATGGGCACGCTCACTTTACGACTAAAGCAACTTTCCATAAATTCTGAAATTGCCCAAAAATTTAGCAGCCTTAACGAAGGCAATTATGTGCGACTCAGCGTTAGCGATACGGGACATGGCATTGCTAAAGAAGATATCAGCAAAATATTTGAACCATCTTTTTCGACCAAGGTAAGTGCTGATGGATTTGGTCTTGGTCTAACAAGCGTGCGTAATATTGTCAAAAATCATAACGGCGAAATCACAGTCGATTCTGAGAAAAATGAGGGGACAACGTTTCATATATTTTTCCCAACCACTACCAAAAAGGTCACGACGCCCCATTCGTTGCCTCAAAAAATAAAAGGTGGCATGGAAAGCATTTTGTTGGTAGATGATGATGAATCAATCGCCGAGATGCTAAAAATTTCTTTACAAAGGCTTGGTTATACCGTTATGACATTTACCAGCAGCCTTGAAGCATTAGAGAAATTCAAAAGCGCGGCAAATAAGTTTGATATAATCATTTCCGATCAAACAATGCCGGCTCTGCCTGGTGATCTGCTGGCAATGGAAATACGTAAGATCAGAGCTGATATTCCCATCATTCTCAGCACGGGAAATAGTGACAAAATTAATAAAGACCTGGCAGCTAAGCTGGGTATTAAAGAAATATTGTTGAAACCTTTTACGCGACAACAATTAGCGCAAGCAATCAGAAGCATATTGGATAAAAATCTTTCATAGCTTGAAAGGTCTGCTGCTTTTCATTAACGTGTGGTCATTAAGGATGATTATGGAAAAAATCAGAATACTCATAGCCGATGATGAAATTATTGTCGCTGAAGATATAAAAAGCCAGTTACAGTATCTTGGCTATGAAATTGTCGCCATCGCTGACTCCGGTGAAGCGGTTATACAAATGGCGCGAGAGCTAAAACCGGATCTTATCATTATGGATATTTTATTAGCCGGTAAGATGAACGGAATTGAAGCAGCCGACATCATCCGGCGGGAGCTGAATATTCCAGTGGTTTATCTTACCGCCTTTGCCGAAAAAGAGATTGTCGATCTGGCAAAAAAAACCGGACCTTATGCCTTCCTGACCAAGCCGATAAGATTTCAAGAGCTGCAGCGCGCCATTGAATTTGCTATTTACAAATTTGGTATTGAAAATCAACTGCGCGAAAGCGAAGCTCGGTTAAAAACTATTTTAGATACCATTCATTCCGGCGTTATTATTTTTCATTCAAAGACTTCGACCATAATCGATGCCAATCCCAGAGCTTTACAAATTTTGGGTTATACAAAAGAACAATTGATTGGCAAAAAATGCGCAACTATTTTTGGTACGACACGAGATGGCATTTGTCCTGTCTGTGAAACAATTCAAAATATGCACAGCAAGGAGATGTATGTATTGAGCGCCAGCGGCAAAGCAATCCCGGTCATTAACTCAACCACCAGCATAACATTAAAAAATGAAAGCTACCTGGTCGATAGTTTTACTGATATTTCAGCACAAAAAAATTCGGAGAAAGAGTTAATAGAAAGTGAAGAGCGTTTTAAAAAAATAGCCGCTTCAGCTTACGATGCCATTATTTTATTGGACAATGATGGCAACGTTACTTTCTGGAATGACGCTGCCGAAGAAATATTTGGCTATTCCGCTGAGGAGGCGTTAAATAAAAACTTACCTCGGCTGCTTGCTTTTCCAAAGGATATTGAAAAGCACCTTAATGGATTTGAGGAGCTTAATTTTACTGGACAAGGAGGGGCGATCGGGAAAACCATCCAATGGGACGCCATTAAAAAAGGGGGCCAAGCCATTGCCGTGGAATTGTCCTTATCAACGTTCAAAACCAATGAGCGCTGGAATGTCGTCGCCATTGCGAGGGATATTACAGAACGCAAAATGGCAGAACAGGAGCAACGTCGTCTTTTGACTGCCCTGGAGCAATCAGCCGAATTAATTGTCATCGCCGATATTCTGGGCAATATTCAGTACGTAAATCCAGCTTTTGAAAATGTCACCGGTTATAAAAAGGCTGAGGTAATCGGCAAGAATCCCCGGTTGCTTAAAAGCGGAAAACACCATATCGCTTTTTATGAAAACTTATGGAAAACCATCAGCCAGGGAAATATTTGGAAAGGTCGTTTTATTAATAAAAAGAAAGACGGCACTCTTTATGATGAACAAGCCACCATTTCGCCGGTACGCGACACCAATGGTCGCATTGTCAATTACATTGCTCTGAAACGAGATATCAGCAACGAAATTAAGCTTGAAGAACAACTCAGGCAATCACAGAAACTGCAGACAATTGGCACATTAGCTGGAGGCATTGCCCATGACTTCAACAATATTCTGGCCCCTCTTTTTGGCTATACGGAAATGCTGCTTCAGGACGTCGCCAAAGACAGCCGAATGTACAAAGATTTGCAGCAAATTTTCAAAGCAGCTCAACGTGCCAAAGATTTAGTACATCAAATTCTCACCTTTAGTCGACAAACTGAATCCGAACCAAAGCCGTTTTTAATTCATCTGATTGTCAAAGAAGCACTGAAGCTGCTGAGCGCTTCCATACCAGCGACAATTCGAATTAAAAAAGATATTCATTCAAATTGTGGCATGATTTTAGCCGATCCAACCCAAATTCATCAGGTGATTATGAACC
>CAZNDR010000146.1:0-9319 GCA_964571835.1 uncultured Cytophagia bacterium
GCTTTGGCAAATGGTCGCCGTCACCAACTATAACTAACGAGGCGTTCGGAATTTTTCTTATCACTTTAGCGAAAGCTAAAATTAAATGATCAACGCTTTTATATTTTTTGATTCGGCCCAAGTAGCCGACCACTGGTTTTTTCGCTCTTCTTTCAGGATTATATTGATATGCTTCTAAATCCACGGCGTTTTGGACAAGTGAAATATTTTCTTCTGCCAAGCCCTTGCTGATCAGTTCCTGTTTGGTGCTGTTTGAAACAGCAGCTATTGGGATATGTCGATAAATGATGGGAATTAGTTTTTCAGCCAAATTAACATAGAGTGCGACTGGCAATTTCGCTTCAATAAAAATACTCGAGCCAAATAAATGGTGCATAATGCCAATAAGAGGCTTTTTGATAAACAACGGTGAGTAAAAAGGGATCTTGTTAATGTCATCGATGATAATATCAAAATGATACTGTCGCTCAAGTTTTTTATAAAAAAAAGGAACAGCAAAATTGAAAAAATTTCGCTGGCAACGCCGGATGACACGAATGCCGTCGACAACTTCTTCAGCAGGCAAATCATTGTATCTGCAACAGAGCAGAGTGACAGCGTGTCCTCTTTCTGCAATTCTTTTGAATATTTCGTGTAGGTGAACTTCAGCGCCGCCGCCAAGCGGATTTCTGATATCCTGCCAATTAATTATCAATAAATTAAAATCCATAACCTCTCATTTTCAGCATCACAAAACCCAAAACGACATTTAATAGAGAAAGAGACCTGCTTAACATTTATTAATGATATGATTAACCAGTCAAAAAGTAGTCGTGCTGAAGCTCAATCGCTTTCGCTTTTATAAGTGTCTCCGCAATAAATGGCAAAGCTATTCACCATATTTTCATAGCTCGATTCTTTAGAACGTCGTTATGGTACGGCAAACGAAGGTTTTTTAAAACTTTTGCCCAGTGATTTATTTTAAATCATTCAATTGGTTATTTACATTAATATTTTTTTTGCCCAATAACGCCAATATCAAGCACCGTGTTCAGAGCCCACTTTTTTTTGCTCAACCAATTTCTGAAAAGATCTCTTAGCTGCCGCGTAATTTTAAATCCTTTTGGATAAAGCGGCAGACTGATCTTCACTTTTTTGAGTGCCTCGCGGGTAAGCCGATAAAAAAGACTTGGGCGCATCCAATTGCCGTATTCTTTTTTTATCGAAAAACCTGTTTCTTCCAGCAAGGTTTTTAATTGAGCTATGGAGAATTCAGTTTCCCAACCAGCGAACCATTTATTAAAAAAAATTAGCAAATGTTTGATCAAAGTATAAAAGTGATAGCGTTGCGGAACATCTACCAGTAAAAATCCGCCGGCTTTGAGAAGGCGAAAATTTTCTCTGAGCAAAGGACGCGGATCGCAGAAGTGTTCCAGCAATCCCTGATGAAAGACAATATCGAACGCTTCATTGGGAAAAGGCATGTTAAAAGCATCAGCTTGGATACCATAAACGCAATCAACGCTTGCTGTATTCAGTTGTTTGATGATTTCTATCGCTTTGGGAGAATAATCCAGAACAAAAACTGTTGCTTTTTGTCTAGCGAACCGGAAGCTGTCTCTGCCGCTGCCTGCGCCGACTTCGAGGATTTTCTTGCCGTTGAATTCTGTCAACGAATTTAAATTAGCAAAAATACGATCATCATTGGAATAGACCTGATCGATATCTTTTTTTTCGTTCCAAAATTTTTCCCAATGATCTTTGGATGATACTTTATCTATGACCTTCTCCTGTCTAAATGATATTCTATGTTATCGTCTGTTAATATGGGACAGCAAAAGATGCTGGCCAGCATTAAGTAACTCAGAAATTGATGCGATGTTTCTAAAAAGTGATAACTGATCACAAAGTGTAAATTTGCTTGCCAATTAACCCATAGAAAAGAAAAACAAATAGAAAAAAATTTTTAAGTTTTTTTTCTGCTAGATCACGTCACAGGCGGATGCTAATAGGCATATTTCATTTCTGCGAGAGAAAATTGAACATATTTTGTGACACCTGTGTTTGATTACAAACAATGATATGAAAATTAATGAAATATAGATAATAAATCAAGCTAAAAATTGGGCAACATAATTATGAAACAATTTTTTTATTCAATAAAATCACCGAAGCATAAAACTAGCTATGTTTTTGCTCCTGATTGCTTAATGTACTCGATGCGCAGTTCATTGAGTGTTTTGAGTAGCAGTGCTGATTCATCGGCGTTCAAATTATTTTTTGTCTTTTCTTGCAGCATTTCTAAAATATCGATGGATAATTTGGCATGCTCCAAATTGATGCCTTGTTTCTGCGTCACCGGATCTTTCAATTTCCCTAAATGAATCAGTGCATTGGATTGATAACTCATGATCAAAAAGGAGAATAAAAATTTATTTTTATCGTCACCAGTAATGTGATTGGTCATGTTCTGCACTCCAAAGTTTATTTATTTCGCAGCGATTTCCATCAACCACCAATAAAAAAGTTTTAATCGCTAAGTGGAATCTAATCACCAGACAACGTAAAAAAAAGAAGAAACTATCCGTCTTATTAACTTCCGCCTGGCCATTTTCAAAGGGGGATAAAAATAAATCTCAATCTGAGGGCCAGTGCGCCATGCGTTGAGAATTATGGCAGGTAATGTTTTTTGGTTACCATGCTATTTGCGACCATGAGCAATGATATTTTTATTCAAACTAAATTCATCAATTAGCCAATTTGCAGTAATTCAATTTTATCGACATAATTTTGAAAAAAGCTATTGCTTTTGACAAAGCGCATCAATTCTTCCATCTCCTGATCTTCATGAATGATGCGGAAGGCTTCATCTCGGGCTTGTTTCAAAAGTGGCGTATCGGTAATGGGATTGGCAATTTTCAATTCTGGCAGACCATGTTGCTTAGTGCCAAAAAATTCGCCAGGCCCGCGCAACTGCAAATCCACTTCAGCAATTTCAAAGCCGTTAGTTGTTTTGGTCATCGTATTTAAACGTAGCTGCGCTTCTTCCGTTAGCGGCTGTTGCGCGATTAAAATGCAATACGATTGATTGCTGCCTCGACCAACTCGGCCGCGCAATTGGTGCAATTGAGTTAAGCCAAATCGCTCAGCATTTTCTATCACCATGATGGTGGCATTAGGAATGTCCACACCAACTTCTATGACTGTGGTGCTGATGAGTATTTGCGTCTGATTTTTTTTAAAAGATTCCATAATTGCTTCTTTTTCTTCGCTTTTTAATCTACCGTGAAGCAGGGCAATTTTATAATTGGCAAAAATACCTTGACGCAGTTTATTGTAGCTTTCCGTAGCTGCCTTCAAATCCAGCTTTTCTGATTCTTCAATCAATGGAAAAACAATGTAAGCTTGCTGGCCTTGCTCGATTTTTGATTTGACGAATTGATAAATTTCCAACCTTTTGTTGGCAAAGCGCCAGGTTGTTTTAATCGGTTTTCTGCCTGATGGCATTTCATCGATGACAGAGATGTCCAGGTCACCGTAGACAGTAAGGGACAGCGTGCGAGGGATGGGCGTTGCCGTCATGACCAACACATCCGGATTATTGCCTTTTTGAAAAAGCTCAGCGCGCTGAGAAACGCCGAAGCGATGCTGTTCGTCGATGACCACTAATCCTAATTTATAAAAATTAATTTTTTCTTGAATGATGGCATGCGTGCCGATAACGATGTGGCAGACTCCATTGACAATTTCACTGGTAATTAAATCGCGCTCCGATTTTTTTTGTGATCCAATGAGCAGATGAATGTTTACTTTTAAGCCGGTTAACATTTTTTTGAACGTGAGGTAATGCTGTTCCGCCAGAATTTCCGTGGGCGCCATCAAAGCTGCTTGATAACCATTTTCAATAGCAATCAGCATGGTTACCAGCGCCACAATAGTCTTACCAGAGCCGACATCGCCCTGTAGCAAGCGGTACATTGGATGTGGGCTTCTCAAATCGTGATGTATCTCTTTCAGAACTTTTCTTTGGGCATCGGTCAATTGAAAAGGAAGCTTTTCTGCTAACTCCTTTGTGCGATCGCCAATTTCTGAAAAACGGATGCCGCTTTGCTTAAGTTGAATTTTTTGCTTGCGAAAAGCTAACATAAACTCCAGCCAAAAAAGCTCTTCAAATTTTAAGCGCATTTGTGCCTGTTGCAGGAGCTGAAAGCTTTCAGGAAAGTGAATGTTTCTCAAGGCAGTGGCGAAAGAAAGCAAATTATTTTTGCAAATAATGGAGCTAGGCAAGGATTCTTCGAATTGATGGGCATAATTCTTGACGAGATTTTTTAATATCCGTCGAAAACCTCGGCTGTCAAGTCCGACCCGACTTAACGCTTCCGTCGATGGATAGATGGGGATGATGGCGCCAGTGTGAAGAAAATCGTCCTCAAGATTTTCGCTTTCTTCAGACAACAGATCAAAGTCAGGATGAATTATTTGTTTGCCGCCAAAATAGCTAATTTTACCACTCACGGCTAGCAACTGTCCCGGCTTAAATCGTTTTTGCCAGTATGGCAACTGATGGAACCAGATGCAGGTAAGATATCCTGTCTCATCAGTCAAGACGAGAATAAATCTGGGACGTACGCCTTTTTTGATGCCGCAGGTCTGAACTTTTCCAACAGCAGTCGCTTGCTCGTTAAGCTTAAGATTTTTTATCGAAGTGATATGGCTGCGGTCCAGATAGCGCCGCGGAAAATATTGGATCAAATCGATCAATGAAAAAACACCGACTGCTGCTAAGGCCTGGGCGCGCTTCTCGCCAATGCCTTTGAGAAATTGAACAGGAGTGTTTTGGAATTTATCTTGATTTTGCAATAAGCTAACCGTTTTTTTAAGAATTGCCTCAGCACATAAAATAAAAATTTTGAATGGTAATTTTTACCATCCGAATTTACCAAATCCAGCGACAGCGATTCGGCTTGTCTGTCAGCAACTATGGAATTATCGTTTCGGATAAGAAATCGTGTAAGTTAAAATTGTCTCTTGATCCTTGGCTATGGTCATCAAAAAATGAAGCGTATTGGCATCGACTTTTTTATATTCAAGGTTTGATTCGGTAATTTTCCAGAAACCATAAAAGTGCTCAATAACCAAAACGTCCACATTAGTTTTTTTGTGATTGCGAATTTTTATCTGCCACGTTTCATCGTGCGATGTTTTGCTGGTAGCTTGTTTTTCGATCAAAGAGCGTTCGGCTGAAATATCAAATGCGTTACCGAGAAAAAGTTTTGCTTTTTCATCGGCCGGCGTATGATCCAGGGCATCTTCGCCAATAAACTCCAGTGATTTATCGGCTTCATCTTCTTTATAGACTCTGACTTTTCCAGCCGGCAGCGGCATGCCCATACCAGCCTTTTTGCTATTAACCAATTCTAAATTGACACGAACTTTGTTATCGGATATTTTTGGCTCAAAAGTAAAGATCTTTTTGACCTCTGTTTCGGTTGTTGGGAATAAAGAGATCTGCTTGATCTGATTGTTCTGCAATGTGGCTGGTCGATTCAAAGTGTACAAGTGATATTCAAAAAATTCTTTTTCTTCGAATTGTGGTTCAGCTTTCGCCAAAGCGGCATATGGCAACCGCTCTCGCTCCATCATGAAGCGTGGCTGTTCCACTTGGTGAACATCGCCAGCGATGAGCTTCAATTTTGCCTCTGGATAGACCGCTCCAGATTCGTTTTCAATGGAAACCCAGGCATTGAGCTCGAGACGTTGATCATTATTTTTAGCTACCGCCACATACTCCGCATGCCAATTCATGCCCGAGGTCATATAGCTCACTTCGGTTTTTTGTTGCCCCGGCTTTTCATTTTGAATTTTCCACACTAAAGTTGGACGGGTAATCAAACCTTCGGGCAGTTTTGGAAAATCAATATTGATGATATTTGATTTGGCTAAAGATTTAATTATGCCTGCCTCTGTTTCCAGCAGCAGATTATCGAATTCATGACTTAATAATGTGCCGGAAATTTTATTGGCATCTTTAAGAAAAACTGTAACCGCATTATCCACATATTTGTTAGCAATTTTTTCAAGACTAACCAAGTCATATTCATAATTCTGTTCGAGAATTTGCACTTTATCCGGATCTGAAAGCGATTTAAAATGGACTGAAGTGGGATCGATCTTGGCAGCTACATTTTGATAACGAAGATCAAAGATGCCATGCTGTAATTCGAGATTTCGTACCTCTTTGACTACAGCCAAATCATGGTTGTAAACAGTGATGGCAACTTGTCGATCTTGGGCGTGAAGCGTTAAACCGATCAAAAGAAAAGCAGACAGAATTATTTTTTTCATGGCTCTTTCCTCCATGGTTAATAAATAAAGCAGACCATTCGTTTTTTGGTTATAATTTTTGTCGAGCTATCAACGATCAACTTTCAGGCGTCAGCTTATCTGATAACTGGTCAGCAACGAAACTGATCCGGCGCAGGCTAAAATCGAAATGTGAGTCGCGGCAAAGAAACAGAAATTAGAACTTTGAAAGCTGAAAAATGATAGTTAACAACCGAGTGTTGAAAACAGAAAGCCGTTTGCAAAAGACTCCATCACGCTTTTTTCAATTTTCTAAATTTTTCAAATTATCCCGAATTTTTCCCAGGTTGATTTCAAAGCAACTCAGCTTATTTTTTTCTCGTTCGACGATCGCTTTTGGTGCATTATTCAGAAAATCGCGATTCAAGAGTTTTGATTTTATGCTGTTCACTTGGCTTTCCAGGCGATCGATTTCTTTGGTCAATCGATTTCGTTCGACATTGACGTCGATTAATCCTTCCAAAGGAACAAAAATTTCCACATCGGCGATGACCGAACTGGCAGAATATTTAGGTTTTACCAACTCAGTTTTAAACTCAAGCGTATCCAATTGGGCTAAAAAGCGCAGATAGACTTCATTCTTGGCAAACAGCTCAAGGGTGCTTTTGTTTTTGCCTTTGATGATGAGGTGCGCTTTTTTCGATGGCGGTACATTCATCTCGCCACGAATATTTCGCACTGCGCCGATGACCCGTTGCATCAAGACCATTTCCGTTTCAGCCGGTTCATCAAAATAGCTTTCTTCACAACTGGGCCAATCAGAGACAATTAAATCTGGTTCTTCTGCTAATTTGATCTGCTGCCAAATTTCTTCGGTGATAAAAGGGATAAAAGGATGAAGCAACTTGATAATATTGCGCAGGACATTGATACCAATTGCCAGCGCCGATTTCTTAGCTTGGACATCTTGACCATAAAGCCGCGGCTTGATTAACTCCAAGTACCAGTCACAATACTCGCGCCAGAAAAAAGAATAAATAGTATCGACCGCCTCATTAAAATGGAATTTCTTTAAAGCTGAGGTCACGCTATTAATCGTTCGGTGAAGACGACTTAAAATCCATTTGTCGGCTATTTGCCAATTATTTGTTTTTTTTAATAAACTATTATTGCTTACCAGTTCAGGAATTTGTTGTACGTCAAAATTCAATGTCAAAAAACGGAACGAATTCCAGAGCTTGTTGGAGAAATTTCTGCCGAGTTCGAAATTAGATTCAGCAAGGTTGATGTCCTGTCCTTCGGCGGTAAGCATCATTAACGAAAATCTGACAGCGTCGGCGCTGTACTTTTTGACCATCGCCAATGGATCGATGCCATTGCCCAATGATTTGCTCATTTTTCGTCCTTCGGCGTCGCGGATGACACCATTGAAATAGACATCGAAAAATGGCACTTCGCCCATAAACTCGATCCCGGACATGATCATTCGCGCCACCCAGAAAAAGATGATGTCGGCGGCAGTCACCAAGGTGTTAGTTGGATAAAAATATTTTAGCTCTGGCGTTTCCTTGGGCCAATCCATAGTCGAAAAAGGCCAAAGCCAGGACGAAAACCAAGTATCTAAAACATCTTCATCCTGCCTAATATTCGAGCTTCGACATTGATCACAATGCTGCGGCGCTTCCCGTTTGACCATGATTGAGTCACAGTCCAGGCAGTAATAAACTGGAATTCGGTGCCCCCACCATAATTGCCGGGAAATGCACCAATCCCTGACATTCTCCATCCAGTTTTTATAGATTTTCACCCATTTGGTTGGATGAAATTTAATCGTGCCATTTTCAACCACTCTGAGCGCTGGCTCAGCCAGCGGTTTTACTTTGACAAACCATTGTGTCGACAGATAGGGTTCGATGATAGTATCGCATCGTTGACAGTGAGCCACAGCATGTTGATGATTTTCTGTCTTCTGCAATAGGTTGAGCGCTTCCAGTTCCTGAACTAATTTTATTCGGCAGTCAAAACGGTCACTGGTGGCGTATTTGCCAGCATGTTCGTTCATTGTTCCATCTTCATTCATCACGTTAATCGGGGTTAAGTTGTGCCGTAAACCGATCGCAAAATCATTGGGATCATGAGCTGGTGTTACTTTTACGGCGCCAGTGCCAAATTTTGGATCAACCGCGTCATCAGCGATAACTGGAATTTCACGATTCATTATAGGCAAAATAACAGTTTTTCCAATTAAGTTTCCGAACCGTTTGTCAGCCGGATGAACTGCCACTGCCACATCGCCGAGCATAGTTTCCGGCCGCGTGGTGGCAACGATCACGTATTTTTTCTTTTGATATGGATACTTGATGTACCACAATTTTCCCAACTCATCCTGATGAATGGCTTCTTCATCAGAAAGGGCAGTGCCACATCTGGGGCACCAATTAATGATGTACTTCCCGCGATAAATTAATCCTTTCTCATAGAGCCGGCAGAAAACCTCAGTAACCGCTGTGGAAAGGCCGGGATCTAAAGTGAATCGCTCCCGTTCCCAATCGCAAGAGCATCCTAATTTTTTGAGCTGTTCGATAATGACATTGCCATATTTTTCTTTCCATTGCCAGACTCGGTTGATAAATTCTTCACGACCTAAATCGTGTCGGGTTATTTTTTCTGATTTTTTGAGATTTCGTTCTACCACATTTTGAGTAGCAATACCGGCATGGTCAGTGCCAGGCAGCCACATCGCTTCATATCCCAGCATGCGATAAAATCGGATCAAAATATCCTGCAGCGTATTGTTGTAGGCGTGGCCCATGTGCAACATATCTGTTACATTGGGAGGCGGAATGACAATCGAGTATGGTTTTTTATTCGGATTTATTTTTCCATGAAAGTAATGTTTATCAAGCCAATATTGATACCAGCGTTCCTCGACCTGAAGTGGATCATAAACCTTGGCGATTTTTTTTTCTGACATGCTACCTTTGTTGCTCCTGTTTTGATGAAACTGAACTTAATGACTATTATCTCGGATTAACGA
>CAZNDR010000147.1:0-9299 GCA_964571835.1 uncultured Cytophagia bacterium
CTTTCATTTACACAATTTGACTATTCGGACTTAAAAATAACGCCGGCAAAAATCAATCAAAACGACACTGTCACTGTTGAATTGAAAGTGACCAACACAGGAAAAATGGCCGGCGATGAGGTGGTTCAGCTTTATGTCGGCGATGTGAAGGCAAGTATTGATCGGGAGGTGAAGGCACTGAAAGGATTTTCAAGAGTTAGCCTGCTGCCAGGAGAAAGCAAAGAAGTGACGCTAAAATTGAATAACAATGATTTGGCATTTTATGATATGAGAAACAAGCGATGGAAAGCTGAAGCCGGAGAATTTGAGGTTTTAATTGGCGCTTCGTCGAGAGACATTAGATTGAGCGGTAAATTTAAATTATTGAAGTAGAAAATTGGAGTGCAATGTCTTTGTGAGCTGTGAAATTCAAAGAATTTTTTCGTCAAACCAAAAAGAGAGAATTTGCACATGAGAAAAGTTGTTTTAATTTCAAAAATCATATTATTCATATTTTGGCTATTCAATATTTCAACTGGTTTGGGCAGTGAAGCTGTTTTAAAACTCCATCAAAACTGGAAGCTTCAATCATCATCAAAAATGCGACAGACCGGCGCAGAGATTTCATCGCTGAATTGCGATGTGTCCCACTGGTACGACACAACCGTTCCCAAGACTGTGCTGGCGGCATTGGTCGATAACAGCGTCTATCCTGATCCTTATTTTAGCGATAATCTAAAATCTATCCCCGGCTATCGTCAGGGGAGATGGCTGGTCATGCCCAAAGACAGTCCGTTTTATCCGTCGTGGTGGTATCGCACCGAGTTTGAGATGTCGGAAAACTATCGAGGACAATTCATCACCTTGCATCTGGATGGTATTAATTACCGGGCAAACCTGTGGCTCAATGGAGCGCTCCTTGCCGACACAACAGAGATTATTGGCATGTTCCGCCGCTTTGAGTTTCCAATCGACCAATGGATTCGTGTCGGAGAAAAGAATGTACTGGCAGCGGAAATTTTTGCGCCGGGAAGACTGCCAGATATTAAATATCGAACCAAACAACTGGAAGCAACCACTGGTTGGGACGATCACAATCCGCAACCGCCGGATTTGAACATGGGCATCTGGCAAGATGTGTATCTAATAGCGACCGGCGCAGTGGAAATAAAATATCCTTATGTGATAACAGATCTGGATCTGCCCGCACTGGACATCGCCCATTTGACAGTTACGGCTCAACTTTTCAATAAAAGCGATCGACCGGTTGAAGGTACGCTAATTGGTCAGATTGAAAACATCAAATTTCAACAGCCAATTCAGTTGGCGCCCAATGAAAACAAAATGGTGAAATTTGCTCCGAATAGCTATCAGCAATTGAATATCAAAAATCCGCGCTTGTGGTGGCCTCACCCGGTCGGTCCCCAGGAACTCTATAGTTTGTTGCTTGAATTTAAAATAAAAAAAACTGTGTCAGATCGAGAAAAAGTGAGGTTTGGCATTCGTGAGGCGACCACTTATATTAATGAAGAAGGCTGGCGCGGCTATCAAATCAACGGCAAAAATATTTTAGTCCGCGGCGGCGCCTGGATGACCAGTGATATGATGTTAAATTTATCGCATAAAAGATACGAGGCGCTAATTCGTTACGCTCGGGAAGCGAATCTGAATGCGCTGCGCTCCGAGGGCTTTTCTATTCGCGAGACAGAAGACTTCTACAACCTGTGTGATGAGCACGGTGTGATGGTCATTCAGCAAATCTTTGGCCGCAGCATCCCCGATGAGCAGTTAGCCCTTCAATGTATTAAAGATATGATTTTGCGCATCCGCCATCACCCCAGCCTAGTTCACTTTTTGGGTCATGACGAAACCTTTCCCACCGCCAATTTGGATAAGGCTTATCGTGATCTCATAGCTGAATACACGCCGCAGCGGACTTATCAGCCCCATTCCGGCGCGTTTGAAGTCGAACAGCGTTTCCAAACTGGCGGAACAAGGACCGGAACATTGGAGCTGTGGACATACGCCAATCCTTCGCATTATTACACGCACCGCGAAGACGGCGCCTGGGGATTTGCTCAATCAGGTGGCATCGGTGGAATTGTGGCGCCCTGGGAAAGCATGCGCCGCATGATACCAGAAAAAAATCTCTGGCCAGTGAACAATGAAATATTTTCCTTTCACACCGTACTGCAAGGCATCGAATATTTTCAGACGCTGATTGAAGCAATTAATCATCGCTACGGTCTCGCTAACAACATTCACGATTTTTGCCTCAAAGGTCAGGTGATAAATTATGAAAGCGCCCGAGGCATGTTTGAAGCTTATGCCCGCAATAAATATGACGCCTTGGGCATCACCACCTGGAAATATGATGCTGCCTGGCCTGCCGCTATCACCTGGCAATATGCCGACTGGTATTTGAACGTCGGCGGCGGTTACTATGGCGCAAAAAAAGCTTGTGAGCCGTTGCACGTCCAATACTCTTACGATGATCAGTCGGTTTATGTATTGAACAGCTTTTATCAACCGTTTAATGATTTGACCGTATCGGCAAAATTATTTAATTTTGATTTAACGGAAAAATTTTCACAACAGGCAAAAGTGAATGTCGCTGAAGATGGCAAAACTGAAGTTTTCAAAATCCCCAAACTGCCTAATTTGAGCACAACTTATTTTTTGAGCCTGAAATTAGCTGATAAAAATGGCAAAGAAATTTCCGATAATTTTTATTGGCTGTCAACTGTCCCTGATATTGAAGGAACAAAACAAGAAGTCCCCACTTCAACTGGCTGGTACGGTTTAAAGTCTGAGCCGAAATCCTATGCCGACTTCACTGCTTTACAATCATTGCCTAAAGTAAAATTGGCAATCGAGTCGAATATTCAAGCCGAAGGTGATAAAAAAATAGCCCAGATCACGGTCAAAAATCCAACTCAACAACTTGCCTTTTTCATTCATCTTGCAGTCACAAAAGGAGAAAATGGAGACGAAGTCTTGCCAGCTTATTGGAGCGATAATTATTTTAACCTGTTGCCGGGTGAAAGCAAAGAAATCGCGGGTTACTTTTCGGAGTTGGATTTGGAAGGAAAAATACCGATTGTCAAAATTGACGGTTGGAATATTGAGTAGAAAAAACTGATGCCATCACTTCAAGCGATGGAATCAGTAACGGAAAAAGAAAAAGCAAAAATGCCACTCCTCAGTTACCTCGCTCCCAGCGCTCCAGCCACTCGTCAACTGGCAACAGGTGATGAACCTTTCCTTCGTCCAGAAATCGGCTTTACTCCGAAATGGTATTATCAAGCGTTGGGCATAAATTTTGGAGAGCAATGGCACACTGATCCTTCCTTTCGCCGTGAAGCAGCGTTGGCGATGAGATTGGAGTTGAAGCGAAAATTTCCCGATACAGCAATTGGGCAATTGCGTGCCGAAAAAGAATCCATTGACTTATTGACCGGCACTTTTGGCGCCTGCACCATTGCTGGCATTTACGGCATCCCAATTATTTATTTCAACGACAAGTGGCCAGTTTGTGCTCATCAATATTTATCCGATGAAGCTCTTGATTTACTACGGCCGCCTGATCTGGATAATAACGAATTTTTTAAAACTCTGCTTAATCAAGTGCAATGGATTATCGAACAGGAGGGAAAAGCAATTGGCTACATCAATTGGCAGGGCGTTCTTAACAACGCTTTTCGGCTGAGAGGTGAAAACATATTTTTGGATATGGCGACAAATCCCAACCGCGCACATCACCTGTTTGAATGCGTGGCAACAACCATGATTGATGCCGCGCAACGATTGTATCGAATTCAGCGACACAGCGGCTTTGTTGTGAATTTTTTTACAGTGAGCAATTGTCTAGTAAATACGGTTTCAGCAGAATATTACATGAACTACCTTTTGCCGTATGATAAACAAATAGCGGAGACGTTCGGCTGTATCGGCATTCACAATTGCTCTTGGAACGCCGATCCCTATCTTGACGCTTATTCTTCCATTCCTAATGTCGCCTACATTGATATGGGGATGAGATCAAATTTAGCCCTGGCGCGAAAATTGTTTCCTGAGGCTCGTCGGGCAATCATGTACACGCCGATGGATTTGGCGAATAAGAGTCTTGAGGCGATAAAACAGGACTTCACAAAAATTGCAGAAGACTGCGGACCGTGCGATATTGTATTGGCAGATATGGAAGCGGGGACGCCAGATGAACGAATTTTGCAAGTGACAAAAATTTGTGAAAAAATTTCAGACAATTTGAAATAGCGCCAAAAATAATGGGATAAATTCCGTTTAATTGATAAACAAAAGTGGACCGCTAAAATAGAGTGTTTTAGTATCGGCCAAGATGTTTTGAGAATATCACATGGGAGAAGATCTCTGTCAAGGAGGAGAGATGGTTGAAAAAAATTGATGTACACGTTCACCTCGGCAAAGTTTTGTACGATAAACCGGGCTTGAGTGTGAAGTATGTTTTGCTTTGGATGGATAGTCTGGAAATTGAAAAAGCCTGTATTATGGCGGTAGAAAACCCGGAGGAGGTTGATTATTACGTCCCCAGCGAGCGAGTGCTACGTGCCTGTCGCCAGCATTCAGATCGGCTGATCCCGTTTTGCAATGTCGATCCGCGGCGCGGGCATCCGCCGACCTGGGATCCGTACCCCATTATCGCCCACTACGTGGATCGTGGCGCCAAAGGATTTGGCGAAATGTTGGCTGGGCTGAAAATTGATGATCCAAGGCAAATGAAATTATTCGACGCTTGTAATAGATTAAAATTGCCAATTATGATTCACATTGACGGCTATCGCAATATAGATGACATTGGCTTGCCGCGTTTTGAGAAAGTCATCCAGACTTTTCCTGAGGCGAAATTCATTGCTCATGCCCTGCATTGGTGGAGTGAAATTTCCGGCGACGTAACCGAGGCGGACAAAAATGACTATCCCAAACGCCCCATCACCACAGGTGGGCGAGTTGATGTTTTGCTGCAAAAGTACGACAATCTCTATGCCGATCTTTCGGCTGAGTCGGGCAGAAATGCGCTGACCCGTGATCCGGCCTTTGCGCCCGGTTTTCTCGAACGCAATCAGGACAAGTTGCTGTTTGGAACGGATTTATGTTATAAAGGGCTGGAGATTAAACTTCACCACACGCTAAATTCTATGGATGTATCAACTGAAATTTTGAGCAAAATTTATTACCTCAATAGCCAAAAATTGTTTGAGCTCTGAGAGGGGTATTTTAATTTCAGGGCGGTGCAACACCTTTATTAGTGGAGGTGCTTTCTGAATATTAGTTTTGATTGCAGAAACAGCTCTTTTAATGGGCAAAATTTTTTCGGATGTTTGGCTAAAAAATATTCATATTTCCATAAAGTCAGTTACCATGGCCAGCAGGTTCAAATCAGCAGGACAATCCCTGTGGTTGCCGCTGCTGGCGGTTTCTCGTCGTCGCCTTAAATTTTATCATTTGAATCACGTGCAAAAAAATTTCCTTCAGCACAAATTTAATCTTGATATTGAATGATAAAATCATTATAATTCGCTGTGTCAGTTATTCCCAAGTCATGTGCAAATAATCAGGTGATGACAATTTTTATAACAGCGCCTGAGGAAATAAATATTTGTCGATAGTGTCATACATTTTTTTATTATCTATTCAGCTAATCAAAATAATTGATGTCATCGGAGGACAGCCATGCAACAATATCTGACCAAAACAAAAAAATATTTTACCGAAAAACTCATTCCTTTCTGGGAAGCTCGCGCCGTGGATAAAAAGTACGGCGGCTTTCAGACCAACTATGATGAAAAAGGCGAACGCACGCATGTCACGGAAAAATCTTTTTTGGCGCAGTGCCGCGCCATCTTTTCCATTTCTCACACGCTGCGGCTCGGCTTCAATTGGCGAGGCGGCAGAGAAGCATTGAAACAGGGTATTGATTTTTTGTTCAAATTTTATCACGATCAAGAATACGACGGTTATTATTGGATCGTCAATGAAGACGGATCGGTTATTAATAATAATAAAATTATGTATGGTCATTCTTTTTTGATTTATGCGCTGGCCGAATATGCGCTGCTGACTGGTGATGAAAAGGCAAAAAATGAAGCCTTGCGGATGTTCGATTTTTTGCAGGAAAAAGTAGCTGATCCAGAGTATGGCGGTTATTTCGAACATTTCGATCGGCAGTTTAATTTGAAAAAAGCTCGAGGCGATATTTCCTCCCATAAATCGCTCGATGTGCACATGCATTTGATGGAGGCATTCACGACGCTTTATGAACTGACTCACCAGGAAAATCACCGTCAGGCGCTATTAACAATCATCGAATTGATATTTGATAAAATGGTCGATGGGAAAACTGGCACCGGTATTTCCATGTTCAAACCAGATTGGACGCCGATAGCCAACGTGGAATTGGATACGGTGTGGGGAAGAGACCGGTTTGATAAGGATGGCAAAGCTACTGACATCACATCTTACGGTCACAATATCGAATTAGCCTGGCTTTACATGCATGCCTTGGATATTCTCAGTATTCCTTACCACAAACATCTCAATAGGCTGCTGCCGATTTTTGAACATACTTATAAACACGGCGTGGATTGGGAATTTGGTGGATTATACGTGGAAGGCAACAGAGACGGTGAACCAACTGAAACGAATAAAGAATTCTGGCAGCAAGCTGAAGGTTTGATAGGATTTCTTGATGCTTACCGGTTGACAAAGGATAAAAAATATCTGGATGCTTTTAAAAATATCCATGATTTTGTTTTTACGAAAATGATCAATTGGGATTTAGGTGAGTGGTTGGCGTTGACCAAAAGAAATGGCGAGGCGATCTGGTCGTACTTGGGGACGAGCTGGAAAGTGTTTTATCACACTGTGCGCGGCACCTCTCTGGTTATTAAAAAGCTGGAGCAAATTATCAATAGTTGACTTTATTTAAATAAGTAATTACCCACCCAAAATATGACAGAGAAAAAAGGGCTAAATCTGCTTTTTGTTAATTTGGTGTTAGCAAGAATGCTAAGGCGCCTTTAGCATGATATATCGGTGGGGAAAAAATAATAACATGAACGAGGTGAAAAATGGAAGAACGGAAGAACGGCATTAAAAGAGGATCAAAAAGCATGTCGCGACGAAAATTTTTAGGTCGCAGCGCAGCAACGGCAGCCGCTTTTACTATTGTACCGAGACACGTCATTGGCGGGCCCGGCTATCAAGCGCCTAGCGACACGGTGAATGTGGCGGTAATCGGAGCTGGCGGCAAAGGACGCTCCGATACTTTCACTGTCGGCAAAGTAGCAAACATTGTAGCGTTATGTGATGTTGATGATGTGAAAATGGCAGAGACATTGAGCAAAGTGAAAGAAGAAGATAACTTGCAAAAGTTAGCCATTCAATTGGAGAAGGCTCCCAAATACAAAGACTTCCGATTGATGTTGGAAAAAGAAAAAGCCGTTGACGCTGTCACGGTAAGCACGCCAGATCATACCCATGCTGTAGCCGCTGCCATGGCGATGAGAATGGGAAAACACTGTTTTGTGCAAAAACCGCTTACCCACTCCATCAAAGAAGCGCGGATTTTACGCCAGATTGCCAAAGAAGCCAATGTGGTCACCCAAATGGGCAATCAGGGACATGCCGGCGAAGGTGGACGTTTGGTGTGCGAATGGATCTGGGCTGGAGTCATCGGACCCGTGCGTGAAGTGCATTGTTGGACGGATCGGCCAGTTTGGGTGACGGGAATGGATCGACCCAAAGAAATTCCCTCGGTGCCTCCTTCGATTGATTGGAATTTGTGGCTGGGACCGGCGCCATGGCGACCCTATCATCCGGCTTACGCTCCGTGGAGTTGGCGCGCCTGGTGTGATTTTGGCACTGGCGCACTCGGCGATATGGGCGCTCATATTTTCGATCATGCCTATTGGCCTTTAAAATTGGAATATCCGACCAAAGTGCAGGCTTGTTCAACCGTGTTCAATGGAGAAAGTTGGCCAATTTCGGAAATTCTCTATTACGAATTTCCCGCGCGCGGAGACATGCCGCCAGTAAAATTAACTTGGCATGATGGCGGAATGATGCCAGTCCGACCGGCGGACCTTGAACAAGGACGAAAAATGGGCAATAATGACGGCGGTGTACTTTTCATTGGCGAGAAGGGCAAAATTATGGTCGGCTGCTACGGTGAAAATCCACGTCTTATCCCTGAATCGAAAATGAAAGAAGCAACCCTTCCGCCCAAAACAATTCCCCGCTCGCCGGGCATTCACGAAGAATGGATCGAAGCGATTAAAAAAGGGGAGAAAAGCACTACCGACTTTGCTTATTCCTCCAAATTGGTAGAAACCATGATGATGGGAAACATCGCCATCCGAATGGCGTCCAAAAATACCGTGCTGGAGTGGGATGGCGAAAAAGGTGAATTTACCAATCTGCCCGAAGCTAACCAATATTTGATCCGCGAATACCGCGAAGGTTGGAGTTTATAAAAGTTTGTTGTCATCATTTGCAGGATTAGACGAGCTCTTTTCCTGCAAATGAAAAAAAATGTTTTAGGCTGAAGATCTGATACGTCGAGAAAATTGGATAAGAATGATGCAAATTTGGTAATGGATTTGGAAAATTCCGCCTTCAATTCACGCATTTTTAAATCAATGGAAGAGTGGCTTTGCCTTTTCAGCAAATTCCCAAATGAACTTAAAAATTCGTTCGCCCGGATTTATGGCAAAAATCCCACCTTTATTGAAAATCGTCGCCAGATGGTACTTCGATTGCTGGCTGAGTTCAAGAAGCGGTTCGAAACACAAAAACAGGTGTTCATCTGTCGCGCTCCAGGCAGAATTAATTTATTAGGTCGTCATATTGAACACCGCGGCGGTTTTGTAAATGTCATGGCGATTGATAAGGAAATTTTGTTTGTAGCTGCACCGCGCTCAGATGATCTGGTGCACATTGCCAATATGGATAAACCAAAATTTCCCGACCGCAGCTTCCAAATTTCTGAAATGCTGAAAGCGGCGAACTGGAGCAATTGGAACGAATTTATCACTGCTCCAATAGTACACAATTTTTTGCAATCACAAAGGGGTGATTGGAGTATCTATTTTCGAGCACCGTTGCTGAAATTACAGTTGGATCATCCGGCTAAACTTTTGCGTGGCCAGGATTGTGTTGTCGGCGGAGAAATTCCCATCGGCTCAGGTTTGTCTTCCAGTTCCGCTATCGTGGTTGGATCAGCGTTACTTGCCTCGACAGTCAATAATTTTCAGCTTGATCAAGAGCACTTTATTGATCTGTGC
>CAZNDR010000148.1:0-9270 GCA_964571835.1 uncultured Cytophagia bacterium
GTGAATAGCTCCGTTCTTTAGAACGGAGATCTGTTAATTTCCCCACCAATTCTTTGGGCTTTAGCCCTTCAGTTCATTTGGCTTTTTTCAACTGGTCATTCATATTATTAGCAAATCACGCACCGATTTTCATGATCAGAGCATACAACCAAATGATCAATCCAACCAACAGCCAACAGACAATAAAGCCCCAAATATCTTGTTTGGTAGGTCGCCAAAATTCCCAATCACTGTTGGGAAAGAGCTTGTTCTTTTTGACAAGGTCTGGATTTTCGATGGCTTGCTTGACGCGCCGCGCATCCTCTTGTTGATCAGCAATGGCGGGCGTATGAATGCAGGCATAAAATTCCCGCAGCGCTTTTTCTGAATTGCGCTTGGTTAAAAAGCTCATCAGAAAAAGAATGATAAAAGGGAAGATAATGTCAAAAGCAAAGGATAAAGTGCTCAATTGGGGCTTGGATAATTGGCTAAGATCAAAACCCATCAGGGAAATAAAATAGAGCTGAATGCGAAACATGCCCTGTCCGACCAAAGGCGAATTGGCATCATCAGGATTTTTGTGGACCACTGTTTCATAATAAATTCCCACCGGCAGCTGCACTTTGCGTTTCTCTATCATCTGGCCGATTGAATCAGCCGCACCCGCTTTGACATCTTCATGAACTGCCTTTGCTTGAACAATAATCTCTCGAGGTACTGTTTGGATGGTCAATTGGGGATTTTCGCGATTGTTATTGATGTTGGGAATAATGTTGGGCAACATTACTGTCAGCAGAATGGAAATCAGCATTTGGACGATAACTGCTTTGGTGGTCAAGCGCCGCCAAAAATATACCAACCACAATGACGGACCGATGATGGTGCCCACTGACAGCACATATTTGAACACTACAAAAATATCGTTCACCAACCGGGCAAAATAGATAGTTGCTCCCATCACCACAAAAATGACAATTCTGCCTATTATCACCTGTAGTTTTTCGCTGGCTTTGGGGTGAAAAGGCAGAAAGATATTTTTGGTAAAAGCGGCTGACCATTCTAAACTCATGGTGCTGATGGTGGACATGTTGGCTCCCATAATGGAGGCAATCATCAATCCGATGAAACAAGGACCCAATAGATTTTTTGTCATGTGCCCCCAGATATTAGTGGGATCGGATAATTTGCCTTGATACAAGCCGACAGCAACCAATCCCGTCAGCGCCCAACCAATCATCGCAAAACGTTTGATAAAAGCGCCGGTGACCATACCCATCCGAGCAGCATAATCGTCTTTAGGCGAGCCACCGTAGGTAAAATTTTTAGGCGGGAGAATGATCAGATTAATTGTGACCATGGCCAGCACAAAGTACCAGGTATAATCACTGGTGGCGGCGCTGCCGAAAATCTCGAACATGTAATCCGGTACTTTTTCGTGCAAGCCAGTAAAACCACCAAGCTGTGACAAACCAATAGGCAAAAGGATGAACGATAAGATTAAAATCAACATACTCTGAATGACATCGTTCAACACCGCCGCAAACAGCCCTCCTAAAATGGTGTAGGATGCTACCACCGTCGCATAAAGGACATAAAAGACATCCATCTCCAGATAAGAAATATAGGCGTGCAGTTCGCCGCGTTTTTGTTTGTCGAGCAGCACATCCAAACGCGCTTTATCGCTTTCCCTTAATACTTCGTGACTCTGCTTTTGCTGTAAACTCTGAAGCTCGTTGAATTCAGCCACGCTCTGTCGCTCTGCGACAGTATATTTGCTCTCTGGCTTTACCATCATCGCCTGCATGGTTTTGCCAGTAAGCAGATAACCAATGGAACCGCCATAAATGGCATTCAGCAAAATATAAGTAGCAAAAAGGCCAGCCAGAAATTTGCTTTCAAAACGGTGCAGATAAATATCGCCTGGGCCAACATAACGGGCGCGTCGCTGCAACACTGAGACAAACCAATAAAATGGAGTGAATAAAAGAGGCAAATTTTGAAACCACATGCCGGATAAGCCTTGCCGGTAAATTTCCCGTGCTACTCCAGCTGCTTGGTCAGCGCTGGTGATCGTGCCAAAATGCATTGCTGTGCTGAGAAATTTTCCGAAGCTTCTCCCGCCCTGATAAAAATCTTTGGTGTCTTTGACTCGTTTTCGTGTCCAGGTTCCAATCAGTATCATTACTGCAAAATAGATGATGATAACCAACCAATCCAACCAATAAAGCCCAAATATTTCCATATTCTTCTCCATGATATGTTTTTATTAGCGGGAATTTTGCCTCCTGCAACTGTGCCATTACAATTGAACTTAGCAATCAGTTTTTAGCTTTGCATTTTTGATGGTTCACATTGTTCTTTTTTGCCTCACCTATTACCACCTCTCTTGCCTGAAAAAATCTTCATCGATTTGTTTTTTAAGTGAGACAAGATAAGAAATCAGAGGATAAAATTCAAGCAAAAATTACCTTTGGCAACCATTTGCAGCCATAAAGAAGGTTTGGTCTGAACTAATTTTTCCTATATAACAATAGTAGCATTAAACTTTTTGGCAGTATGGTATTGCGTTGCCTCATCAAAGTTAAGTCCCAGCGTTGAAATATTTCTGATAATGGATAATTCTTCTTCGAGACTGGTTGGGTAACACCGGATACGATGATTCGCTAATAAATCTTCCAAAAAGCAACCAGGGCTGGAATTCGCTTCAAGTTGATAAGAATTATCTCCATGGAATGAAGGGTGTATGCTGCCACCAGACATGCCGTTTGCTGTCTGACGGCATCCTCAACAAATCGGGCACAGTTATCCGCTTTTTTTTGTTCGAGTAAAATGTCAAGGAAAATATTCGTACCAATAAGGTACATAATTTTCCGCCACAAATCCAAAAGACGATGCTGCAAATCCGCGGATGAAGCGTTTATATCTTTTATTCCGCCGCGCCTTTGCTTTAACCGGGTAAATCCGCACTGCTGTTGCTTTTGGTGACTGTTAAAGACGAATTGTGTGCACCAGTTCAGGAATCTCTTGTTCCGGAATGCCGGCGATTATTAAGGAGATAATTTTTTGTTGACTTTCAAAATTAATTTTTCTATATTGGTGCCAGTCGAATGATGGGCGATTAGCTCAGTTGGTCAGAGTGCCGGTCTCACATACCGGAGGTCACTGGTTCAATTCCAGTATCGCCCACAATTTTTAGACTGCCAAACAAATTTTTATTCACCCAATGATCGCCTCATTGGGTTTTACTTTTTTAGGAACCAATATAATGAGATTTTTTTTCAAAAATTCAGAAATTCCAGTTGAAAAAATCAAAGAGGGAATGACCAGACAAATTATGGGTTATGAAAGCAATTTGATGGTGGTCAGAGTCTGCTTTGAAAAAGGAGTTATGGCTGAGCAACATCAACATCCGCATCAACAGATTGCCTATATCGATCAGGGCAAATTTGAAGTGCAGATTGATGGCAATAAAAAGCTTTTAAAGAACGGCGATTCCTTTGTCGTGCCATCACATATTTTGCATGGTGTGCTCTGTTTGGAAAAAGGAATTATCATTGACACTTTTTCACCCAGAAGAGACGATTTTCTTCAGTGAGAATTGCCGGCATGATTATTGAAGATTATTGATGGACAAACACAAACTGCCTTAGTGAATAAATAATGAAATGAACCATGTGGAAAAATGTCCCCATTATCATGCTGTTTGCACTTCTTGTCTACTTTATCATTCCTGAAAGCACCATGAATCGTCCGCCGGGAATTCTTGTCTATGAAGCCCCGCTCCAGAAAGATCTTCGCCATCAAAAAACCTTTGTCCAGCAAGAATATTTCATTACGCCTTTGGCGCAATTTTCCCTTAAAGCTCGCGTGTTGAGCAAAAAATGGTATCGCTGGAAAAAAGATGGCAAACTGGTTCCGCTCGATTTAGCGCTTGGCTGGGGAAAAATGTCCGATAGTTCAGTTTTAGAGAAGTTAAAAATCAACCAATCAGGAAGAAAGTATTATTGGAGTTCCAAGCAAATTCCCATCCCTGAAAATGAAATAAGCTTATGCAGCGCCAATATGCACATCATTCCAGCTAACGATTTTATTCTTTCAACCTTGAAAAAAATTAGAAAAGGACATATCGTTCGTCTCAGTGGTTTTCTTGTGCAAATACAAGACGAAAAAGGCAGGAAATGGGCCAGTTCGCTGACCAGACAAGATGTCGGAAAGGGCGCTTGCGAATTAGTGTGGGTTCAAAATATTCATTTGGAATAATTTCACCTTTCTCGCTATTAAAGGAATTTTGAGTTCAATAGAATTAGCTAATACAAGACAAAGGAAAAGCTAAAGGTAAAACAAAAAGTCCGATGATTAAAATCCGATTTTGCTATCAATGAGCTATAATATTTTTTAATATGGCTTTGCCTTCAGCTCTGCCCTCTGCTGCTCTTCAAAATCTCTGCTTTTCAGCTATCCTTATGACCTAAGAAAATATTTTTCTCAAAACACCAGTTGGTACTAAAAGTACCAATTCATGGGGATTAAGTACCAATCAACTGAGAAATTGATAAAAATAGTACCAATTAGTTCCATTTAGCTATTTCGCTTAAAATCATTTAGTTAAGCCGCCAAATCGCCAGTCGTTTTTTTTGGTACATTCCTTGCCTTGGCAAGAAGCGAAAAACAATACCAAATTAACTGACGACTTATGGAGGTCCAAATGAAAAAGATGATGACTGTAGTGATGGCGCTGGTTGTTGTGGCTGGCGTGGGTTTAGCCGACACGAATAAAGATTATGATTTATATTTGCTGAATGCTTTAAAAGATGATAACATTGGCATCCGAACAAGTGCAGCAGAATTACTGGGCGAAAGAAAGGTTGAATCGGCTATTGATCCGTTGAGTAAATTGGTAAAAAACGAAACTAATGTTAGCGCCCGAATCGTTTATGCAACGGCGCTGTTCAAAATCGGCGATGCCAAGGCTTATGATGTCTTAAAATATATTGCCCAATATGATAGAGATAAGACAGTAAGGCATATCGCTATGAGCCTGGCGCGTGAAATGGAAAACAAAAAATTTGCCAGGCTGTAATCCTTCCCTTTTGGCTAAAATTAAAAAATCCCCATCACCAATTTCAAGATGGGGATTTTTTTTAATTTTCAGAGCAGATTCAATAAGAGAAGCTTATTTGAGCAAAATGATTTTGATAGTTTTAATAATTGCCCCGGCTTTAATATTGATAAAATATACGCCGTTGTTGAGATTGTTTCCATCAAAAACAATCCTATGCTCACCAGCATTTAGATACTGATTCATTAGCGTCGATATTTTTCTCCCCCGCACATCGTACACTTCCATGTTAATCCATTGAGATTGATTCAAAACAAAATTGATATTTGTTATCGCATTGAACGGATTGGGATAATTCTGATCCATAGAAATCCCGACCATCGAATGTGCATCATCAGGTATGACAACTTTTACAATATTAGAAAAGGCACTCTCACGGCCATCCTGAAGAACTACCGTAGCGGCATAGTAATAAGGAATTTCACTCTGGACAGCTTCATCTAAAAACGTGCTGTCTTTTTCTCCAGCCCATCCCAATAAAACGAAATCCGACTGATCAAAAGGAGATCGGTAAATATGGTAATGCGACAAATTAGTTTCTTCACTTGGCGACCAGCTCAACTCAACTGATTGAGCCACAACCATTGATTGACGAAGAAGCCAGCATAAAAATATAGTTGGCCAAACAAGTTTTCTGCTCAAAAATTTCATAGTGTTTCGTGGTTCAAACTGCAAGTGGCGCTCAATCCCCTCTGGCAAAATATATCATCAACAAAGGGCAAGTGAACAGTAAAAAAATCCTAAAGTCAATTAATAAAATTTTTTTCAAAAATGCAAGTTTTTTTTTTGCAGGCAAAAAAATTTCCTTCACTAGAAAATTAATTGGCGCACTGAAAATCACAGGACGACACAGTTGACAGTTGAATGATACAAACGAGAAATTTCTCAAAACCACCGCGCCGGCAGATTTTCATCAACCTAACCCAACACTCAACCTGCTGGTCCGATTTTTGAAATGCTAAGAACGTCGAAATTGAAATTAATCTCGATTGATTTTCAACCAATCTTTGGTAAATTTGCTGAGCGAGAACATAAAAACTAATTGCATGTTAGAGAAATATTTTCTAATTTGCAACGAGATATTATCAGACGAATGATTTATTTCTGCATGTTCTGAAGGAAGAATTAACAATGCTTTTTCTCCAATCTGAAAGCAGTCGAAGGACAACTTCAATAAAGTTGTCCTTGTAAAAGCCGCAAAAGGAGACCTTGTCTTGAATTTTTTTTTTTGAAACTAAAAACCAAATATTGCCCTCTGCTACTGGTCTTTTTTATTGTTTGTGCCTTCTCAATTTTCGCTTGGCCGATAAATATTGCCAAAGGACAAAGCCAATGGGAAAAGTATCGTGAGAATCCGGTGCTTTTGCCTGAAACACAAACCGGCTTGAGCGCTTTCGGCGATCCGAGTCTTCTTTATGACGGTTCGATTTTTCGCCTCTGGATTTCCGGCGGCGGCTTCGTACCAGGCAATGCTGTCCCCGGAGTTCGCACTTACTACTACACTTCGCCTGACGGTCTCTCTTGGCAATCCCACCCCATCAATCCGGTTTTCCGAGAAGGGACGGCGGAGGATTGGGATTCTGGGCACATTGAAACTCCCTGCGTTATTGTTGGTCCAGATGGCTTTCGGCTTTATTACGCAGCGACTCCAGATTCGGCGGCAAATGAGGGAGGTCTGCTTAAATTTGGATTAGCGACTTCTGTTGATGGCGTGATCTGGGAGCGCTGCCCTGACAATCCCATTCTGGAGCGTGGTGAGCCGGAATCATGGGAAGGAAGATGGATCGAGTCACCATGCGTGATGAGGACTGACTCTCTTTATTTCATATGGTACAGTGGAGTAAGTAACGAGTGGCAGATCCAGGTCGGATTAGCTACTTCAACCGATGGGATTCGCTGGCAGAAGTATACTGACAATCCGGTATTCTCGCCAAGTCGGGGCAGCGACTGGGATTCGGTTGGCGTTTATGCGCCGCAAGTACGCTTGTTGCGTAGCCGTTTTGTTATGCTTTATACTGGTTTGGTATTTTCTCCGACCGGCTACGATTTTTCTAAAAGCCAAACCGGTCTTGCTGTCTCTGACGATGGCATCCATTGGGTTAGAGCTTCTGATCGACCTGTGTTGAGTGGTACTCTCGACGACTGGGATGCCGCTGGCCCTTTTACTCTGGATTGGGTAGAAACGAATAATCAGTTACACCTAATTTATGTTTCCTCTGGAAAAGTTGGCGCAGCCAGGTCGACCGTTGATAAGTCAGGCGTTCACAGAGCTGAAAGCAAATTGCCTGCCACCTATGTGGTAAGACAAAACTACCCCAATCCCTTCAATCCAACCACTACGATTTTTTTTCAGCTCCCACTGCTGTGTTATATCGAAATCTCTATTTACAATACACTCGGCCAATTGATTCGTACTCTTTCCGAAAAAAGTTATTCAGCCGGCAGCCACACAATTGAATGGGATGGCAAGGACGATTTTGGGAATGAAGTCGTCAGTGGGATTTATTTTTACAATTTGAAGGTAGGTGATTCGGGACATAACGGAACAAGCTTTTCAGAAACAAAAAAGATGATTTTGATGCGATAAATTCTGCCACGCCTCCATCTTCGGTGCGATGACACCAAGCCCTGACACGCTAAATCTGATTATCAGGGCACTTTATTTGGTTCTTTCACGGAAATCGGTATTTATTAAAAAGTCGAGTAACCAGTATTATCAAAACTAACAAATTATTTCTCTACAAGATTATAGCACACCAATCGCTGCTTGAAACGCACATACATCAGTCCATTGGCGATGATCGGTTTAGTCCAAACTGGGCCTGATACATCGCCTAATGCTCTTGGCAAGGCAGTAACTTTGATAAATTTTTTAGGGTCAGGTTTCATTAGAAACAAATTGCCTTTGATATCACAGCAAATCAGATGCTCATCCACATACGTGCATGTTCCCCAGCCCATGTCGTTAGTTGACCATAGCTCATCGCCGGTTTCCAGATTGAGACATTTAAAGGCGCCACGATTCTGGTAGCTGTCTCCGGAATAACCGTAGAGATAGCCATTGATTAAATATGGATCGGTGTGCTGGGCTGCCAAATTCTGATTTTTCCAAAGGATGTTTACCTTCTGTCTGCTGACTTTTAAGAGCGCACAGCCGACTTTATAACCAGAAGTGATAACAACCTTATCGCCGAAAGGTTGGGGCGTTGTGGCATTCACGTCGTAATCTGTTACCCAGGGGACATTCCATAATTCCCTGCCATCATTTAATTCGAGGGCAGCCAATCCTTTGCTATGAAATGCCAGTATAGCAGGTGTCCCTTCAATACTCATCATTCTGATGGCAGCGTAGCCGCCAGTTCCTGAACCGCTTGTCCACGCGATTTCGCCGCTATTTTTCTTAAAAGCGACTGTCCTAATCGTGCCTCCGCCTTGAACGATTACTTTATCATCAATTACCAGCGGCGAAGATGCGTGTCCCCAGGTTGGCGCTTCTCCGCCCAAATCGTTGACATTAACCTTCCAGAGTTGTTGGCCATCAAACAAATTCCAGCAAACAAGATCGCCTGCGCGGCCAAAGGTGTAAACACGGTTTTCATCAATGTATGGCGTGGCGCGTGGACCGGAACCATGATTGCTGATTGTTTTTGCTTTGTAGGATGTGTGCCAGAGCAATCTCCCCGTCTGCGCATTTAAGCAAAAAGTAAGATCGTTCATTGAATCGCGACCGCAAACGACCAGGCGATTGCCTTGTATCACCGGAGCAGACCAGACAGCAGTTTCTCCCTCCTGGCAGAGATAATTTATCTCCCACCTTTTTTGCAATCCTTTTGACCAATCTTTGATTATGCCGGTCACTGCACTACGATTATCACCATTAGCTCCCAGCCAGCATATCCAATCCGACTCGCCACTAGTCAGCGGTGGCAACTCGTCTGCCGCGGTTTTGGGAATGGTCTCTGTTTTCCCACTTAAACCTTCCGTGCCTTTTAAGATGGAAAGTGTTGACCACATCAAAACAACAACGATAACAATAGCCACTAACAGCAAACCAACAATTCCCAGCGTCCATTTGTGCCATTTTTTCATGTACAGTTTCCTTTTTGAAAGAAGTAATAATATGAATGACCAGTCAAAAAACTGTCTGGACTAAAGCCCAATTGGTTACGGCT
>CAZNDR010000149.1:0-7335 GCA_964571835.1 uncultured Cytophagia bacterium
ATCCTTTGGATGCCATGGTGTATGCATTCAAAAAAATTACTGGCTTTCCCAAAAATCGAGTCGTTGGAATGGCTGGTGTGTTGGACACCGGCAGATTTAATTCATTTGTCGCTCTGGAATTAGGCGTATCAACCAAAGATGTTGCTGCCACAGTACTAGGCGGACATGGACCTACCATGGTACCGCTGCCACGGCTGACTACGGTTGGCGGCGTACCACTTGCTGAATTATTGCCCAAAGAAAAAATCGACGCAATTGTAATGAGAACACGCGAAGCGGGAACTGAGATAGTCAAATTGCTGGGCAATGGCAGCGCATTTTTTAGCCCGGCCGTTAGCGCCATTGAAATGGCTGAAGCCTATTTGAAGGATAAAAAAAGAATTTTAGCTTGCGCTTGTCTGCTTGAAGGTGAATATGGAATAAATGGTTATTATATTGGGGTTCCAGCGCTCATCGGCGCCGGCGGCGTGGAAAAAGTAATTGAAATCAAATTGACAGCAGAAGAAAAGAAGATGTTGATGAATTCCCTGGATGCTGTAAAGAAAGCCGTCGCCGAAACAAAATTATGATGAGTTCTTATATTCGAATAATAAAAAAAACCGAGATATGTTCATTTTCTCGGTTTCTTTTTTTCTATCCAATTTTAAAGCGTATCCTCATCAATTCGGCCTTTTTATAAAATGCGAAAGTTGATAGCTGACAATAGCAATTTGAAGGCACTCGGTCAGCATCGGCAGAAGAAAAAAATTTTATTGGCTCGATTTGTTTGAACTATCTTTGATATTTTCGTCACCGCAATATGTTGAGGTATTCTTTTTTAAGTTTAAAATTTGAAGGTTGGCAGCTCAATGATAAAAGAAAAAATCCAGCAGGCGATAAAAATTTTGAACGAGAGAAAAATTGATCTGTGGCTAATTTTTGTTCGCGAAAGCCATACTATCAAAGACCCATGTTTGCCACTAATTTTAGGTGCTCATTGTACCTGGCAATCGGCTTTTTTAATTTCCAAAACCGGCCAGACAGTGGCGATTGTAGGAAACTTCGATCAGCAATCAATTAAAGATTGTGGCGCTTACGAAAAAGTGATCGGTTATCAGACTTCGATTCGTGAAGATTTAGTGCGGGAAATTTCTTGGTTGAATCCTCAACAAATTGCTATTAATTTTTCCACAAATGATTTTATGTCTGATGGCTTAACTCA
Source organism: uncultured Cytophagia bacterium (assembly GCA_964571835.1). Classification (GTDB taxonomy): domain Bacteria; phylum Zhuqueibacterota; class Zhuqueibacteria; order Thermofontimicrobiales; family Thermofontimicrobiaceae; genus CAZNDR01. The sequence continues at coordinate 1,202 of CAZNDR010000149.1, forward strand.
TGGGATGTACCTCCTGCTGCTTGATTATTTAAAAAGCACGCCTTTCGGTGATCAATTAATTTCGGCAGAGGATATCATGTCAGCGGTGCGAGGGAGAAAATCAGCGACGGAAATTCAGCGGCTGAAAAAGGCAGTGGACATCACTATTGAAATCTTCGACAGCCTTTCACAATTTCTAAAACCAGGCAAAACCGAAAAAGAAATTGCTGATTTCGTGCTGGCGCAAGTCAAAAGAAAAGGTGTGGCGTTGGCTTGGGATGAAGCCCATTGCCCGGCGGTTTTTACCGGTCCGGATACAGCCGGCGCGCATTATGGGCCCACCAACCGCAAAACCGAAGCTGGGCATATAATGAATATGGACTTTGGGGTCAGAATTAATGACTATGTTTCTGATTTGCAGAGAACATGGTACTTTCTGAGGAAGGGAGAACAAAAGGCACCACCGCCGGTTGTAAAAGCCTTTGGTACGATAGGAGAGGCAATTAGCAAAGCCGCTGCTATTCTTAAGCCGGGAGTCGAAGGCTGGGAGGTGGATAAGGTCGCCAGAGAATATATTGTCAGTCAAGGATATGAAGAATATCCCCACGGTTTGGGACATCAGGTGGGACGCGAGGCTCATGATGGCGCCGGCGGGCTTTTTCCAAAATGGGAAAAATATGGCCAATTACCTTTTGCTAAGGTTGAAGCGGGACAGGTTTACACCATCGAGCCTCGGCTCTGCTGCAAAAATTATGGAATAGTGACCATAGAAGAAGAAGTAGTAGTAACAGAAAATGGTTGTGAATTCCTTTCGCCGCGGCAGCAGGATTTGTTTTATGTTGATTATGTCAATTGACTCGTTGACAACTAGAATTTAAAATGAATGGTTAATTGAGCATTCCGCAGCAGGCTTTGAATGTGCATCATCGATTCATCTCATGGTAGAATTTATTGTTGAGTGGTTCTTAATGCTATTGACAGAGACTAATTTCCGTTATGAATTTTTTTGGTTGGAAAAGAAAAAATGATGAAACTCGTCGAATGCGTTCCTAACTTTAGCGAAGGACGGGATAAAAATGTTATCCAAGCAATCACCAAAGAAATAAGCGATACAGAAAATGTGAAACTGTTGGATGTTGATGCTGGCGCTGATACTAATCGGACGGTGGTAACGTTTATCGGCTCACCGGAACAGGTAAAAGAAGCTGCTTTTAAGGCGATAAAAAAAGCTGCTGAATTAATCGACATGAGAAAACATCATGGTGCTCATGCCAGGATAGGTGCTACTGATGTGTGTCCCTTCGTGCCCGTGTCTGGTGTTACAATGGAAGAGTGCGTGCACCTTGCCAGAGAGCTGGGGGAAAAAGTTGCTCGCGAACTTGACATTCCTATCTATCTTTACGAGGCTGCTGCCTCGACGCCAGAACGAGCCAGCTTAGCGAATATCCGGCAAGGCGAGTATGAAGGTTTAGCTGAGAAACTGAAAGATCCTTGTTGGAGGCCAGATTTCGGCGAAGCAAGATTTAATGCCCGCTCTGGAGCAACAGTCATCGGGGCTCGCGAATTTTTAATTGCTTACAATATCAATTTGAATACCAAAGATAGGAAATTGGCAAATGATATCGCATTGACAATTCGAGAAGGCGGCCGCGCCAAGCGGGATGACAGAGGTGAAATCATCCGAGATGAAAATGGTAAAACGATCAAAACGCCAGGTCGACTAAAAGCGGTTCGTGCTGTTGGTTGGTACATTGATGAATATAAACAAGCTCAGGTCTCTATAAATCTCATTAATTACAAAATCACACCGCTGCAAGTCGTTTTTGATGTCGTTTGTGAAGAAGCGGAAAAACGAGGGCTTCGGGTCACCGGCAGTGAATTAGTTGGGCTAATTCCCTTACATGCTATATTGAATGCCGGAAAGCATTATTTGCTCAAACAGGGGAAATCGCCGGGCATGCCTGAAGAAGAAATTATTGAAATAGCGGTTCAATCTTTAGGATTGCATGATCTAACCGAATTTGATCCGAAGCAAAAAATAATTGAATACCAGGTCCAAGAGCAAAATGGCACGTTAGTGAAAAAAAGCTTGCGGGAATTTGCCAACGACTTATCTTCAGATGCCCCGGCACCGGGTGGCGGCAGTGCCGCAGCGTTAGCTGGCGCAGTGAGCTCTTCCTTGGCAGCGATGGTAGCAAATTTGACAGTTGGCAAAAAGGGATATGAATCGTGTCAGGAAGAGATGAAAGATTTAGCATGCAAGGCACAATCTCTGAAGGATGAATTGCTGAGCAGCGTGGATCAGGATACTAATGCGTTTAATGCTCTGATGTCAGCCTTGGCGTTAAAAAAAACTACCGAGGAGCAGGCGCAGACGCGGGATGAGGCAATTGAATTAGCAACTAAAAATGCTTGTCAGGTCCCTCTCGATGTGATGAAGCGTTCTGTGGAAGTTTTGTTTTTAGCTAAAGCTGTAGCTGAAAGAGGAAATGAGAATGCTGCTAGCGATGCTGGCGTGGCTGCTCTGCTGGCAGCAGCAGCGGTAGAAGGCGCTGGCTTAAATATAACCATAAATTTGCCCAGCATCAAAGATAGTGAATTTATTGCCGACATGAACCGAGAAGGTGAGAAGTTATTGACGCAAGCGAAAGAGTTAAAAAATGCTATCTTGCCAATTGTCAAAAGCAAGATCGTCAAATAGCTTCGATAGGAAAAGTCTTCATGAGGCAAAAAAAGAACGTTAATTAAAAGAGTCTATTCAAATTATTTAAGAGAACTATGAAGCTAAGATTTCGACCTTATAGCAAACAATTAATTTTTTGATACAGGGCAGGAGGAAAGATAAAATGAAAGGTTTGAGCAGATTAGCAGTCACTATTTTTTTGCTTTTGGCCATAGGCAAAATTTTTGCCCAATCGGGGCTAAAACAAGGTGATGAATTATATGTCAAAGAAGAGAGCGAAAATTTAAGATTGTCTCCCAACGGCACGGTTATTTGCTCATTGCCGCAGGGCACCAAAGTTGTCGCTCTGGCTGAGCAAGGAAATTGGGTCGCAGTACAAATTGTGGGCTATATTTGGAAAAAATCGTTGACAGAATCGCGTTTCACGATTGCTGGCTACAACTTGAAAGCCTATCATATTTTGGTGTCAACCGAAGCTGAAGCAAAAGAAATAAAAGCCTTATTGGACAAAGGCGCTGATTTCAGCCAACTGGCAAAAGAACGCTCAAAAGGACCAACGGCAGAAAAAGGCGGAGATCTGGGAATTATCAATAAAGGTGATTTGATGCCGGAATTAGATGCGCCGTTGAGCAAATTAAAAGTGGGGGAGACAAGCGATATCATCCCGACAAAAATAGGATTTCACATTTTCAAACGCTATGAATAAAAAATAAGCAGACCATCACTCAGCAGCGGTTTGATCAGTTCGAGAGCAAGCCTAATTTAGCTCTGGCGGTGGCAATTTTTATAGTCAAGGGAAAGCAAAGTTTTTAATTGGCACCTAATCAAAACAGAGCAAAAGAAATTTGCTTCGCCCAGGGTGAAAAATTTGTTGATACGATTCTCTAAGTGGAGCGCAGATCTCTATTTATAATTGAGGTTGAGAATATTTTTTTTGCCATGATCATATTCCTTAAATACGATTTTAAGGATCGTCCATTGATTTCGAGATCATCGTGAGGCAAAATTGACTGCTAGCCGCCATGGGTTTTGTATTCATCGAGCCTATAGGCCATGACGGGCTAAATTTGTCATTGGCATACACTACCCGACTTTGCTGGCCGATGAATGTTATGATTGGCGAGTATTGCGGTAGTGCTCTAAATTTTTCCTCTGATGTCGCTTCCAGAGCTATATGTCTAACTTCCTTTACAATCTTGGCTATTGGGAGCAGTAAGGTGGGATCCTGTTTTATAATAATAGTCTTTATCTGATTTTGTTTGTTTCACTCTTAGCAAAATGGATTTCATTTCAGATGATATTGAGTTTTGCTAATGAATAGAATTGCCAGTCCAAAGATGTCAACACTAATGATATCAAGGTTAGGCGGGGCAACTCAACACTGGATCGCAGATTTATTCATAATTTTGAATAGCTCTGTTCTTTCGAACGAGGTGCGAAGGTTTCAGGTAATAGGGCAGCCTGTTGTTTGACATCTGTCTTTCGATGGCCAGAATAAGAATATCATTTTAGCTTGAATTCATTTGAGCATTATTTTATTTCAATCGCTTTGACGATTTCCTGAATTTTATCTTTTGAAAAAGGCTTTTTCAGAAACCAATCTGCTCCGCACTTTTTTGCTTCGTGAATATTTTGCTTAGAGCTGAATGAGCTTACCATAATAACAATGGCTTTAGGATAGCGCAATTTGATTTCTGACAACACCTGCAAACCTGTTTTTTGGGGCATGACAATGTCCAAAAAAGTGATCGACGGTCGAATAGCATCAAATTTTGTTAAGCCTTGTTCTCCATCATCGGCATAAAAAACTTTATATCCGAAAGCTTGCAGCAGAGTGCCCAGCAGATGTTGATTTAACTTCGAATCATCAATTATCAGGACTGTTTTAGCGAAAAGTTTAGCTGCCTCCTGGGTGAAGCTAGCTTTCTTCTCCTCATTTTTGATAATAAAATTTAAGTCCATGATTAAACCTCAATGCTTTTCTATTTTTCCCTTTATGACATCAATAGCTAATAAAAATGCTAAATGACCATTGTTGATAGCCCATCGCTGAAAAATTAAGAAACTCGAAGGACTTCTTCCAAGGTAGTAATGCCGGCTAACGCTTTTCTGAGCCCATCATAACGCAAAGTAGTGAAGCCATATTTTTCAGCTTCAGTTTTTATTTCTTCATACGAGCTTCCTCGGTGAATGAGCGAACTGAGCGTATTATTAATGAGCAAGATCTCAAACAAAGGAAATCGGCCTAAATAACCAGATCCAAAACATTCTTTGCATCCTTTGCCTCGTTTTAGCTGTATATCTTCAGGCAAATTTAGCAGCCCGATTTTTGCCAATATTTCTTTACTCGGAGTATAATTTTCCATGCAATGCGGGCAGATTTTCCTGACAAAGCGTTGAGCAACTATGCCGCGCAGAACAAGGGCTAATTCGTCATTTTTTATGCCAAGATTTTTAAGTCTAAAAAGCGCTTTAATGGCATTGGCTGACTGAATCGTAGTGCAGGCAACCATCCCTGAAAGACCAGCTTCGATGAGCAACTCAGCTTCTTCTTTCATACGAATTTCACCAATGGCTAGCACATCTACATCATGGTGAAATAAGGCTTTGATTGTTTCGCTAATGCTATTTTTTCTGATGAGATCAATGGGAGTCTGGTTAATGCCGTCAATGATACACTCTATTGGATTTTCCACGGTGGAGATATTGAGCGATTTCTTGTTCATATCATTTAGTGCTGAATACAGGGTAGTGGTTTTACCGCAGCCAGACGGCCCGGCAAATAAAATAATTGCATCCGGTGCAGTTAACAATTGCTTAAAGCGGTGCAAATCATGAATGGATAAGCCCAGTTCATTTACGGATATAATGTGCAGATTTTTTTTCAAAATTCTGATGGTAATTTTTTCGCCATAGCTAGTGATGATGGTGTTGATTCTGGTGTTGATCTTCTGACCTTGTACTTGGAAAATTGCATGTCCTTCCTGAAAAGCTTTATTGTCAAAAGTGCTGGTTGAGCCTGACTGTTTAATTACGCCAGGAATAGAGCGCACATAAAGGGAAGGAAGTGTCACTACGCTCTGCAAAACTCCGTGCAATCGAAATCTGACATTTAAATAACCGGCTTTGTCATTTTCAAAGTGAATATCACTGGTATCTGAGTTAACAGCAGTTTCAATTATTTTCTCCAAAATTCTGGAGGCGTGCGGCAATACGCCAGAGGCTTCAGCTTCGTTTGCCCATTTTTCACCGCGTTTTATCACGTCGATAGATTCAAAATCGATTTTTGATGGCTTAGAAGAAACGGTCTCTTTTTTGGCCATCTCAGCCAGGCGATCATAATGCGAGGCTGCGATAATTACTGGCACCACATTAAGTTTAGTTATTTTGGCAATGAGTTCAATAACATTTTGATATGGCGGATTGGTCATGGCAAGAGTCAGCTCATTGTTGTCGATGATTATGGGGATCA
>CAZNDR010000149.1:7345-9257 GCA_964571835.1 uncultured Cytophagia bacterium
CCTGCAAATAGGGAACATTAAAACTGGTAGCTATTAATTCCGCTAATTTATCTTCACTGATTTCGATATATTTCAATAAAGTTTTGGTGATGCCGTCGCTTTCAAAAGTCTGCTTGGCAATGTCCTGCATGACAAGCAGACGATCTTTGGTTAATAAACCAATCTCTAACAGCTCTTTGATTAATTTCTGATCTTCTATTTTCGCCATCAAACTATTTCCTTGTGAAAATCATTTGTTTTCAATTTCAGGATTGATAATAAAAATATTATCAATTTCAGATTGATTCAAATTTTTATCATCAGACATTCTGAAATAAATGCTTTCCTGAATGAGCTCTGAAACTTCCTTTTTACTAAATTGCTTGACAAGGGAGTGTGCTTTTTCGCTTGAATTCTTTTTTGTTTTAGTGGTTTCGTGCAAAGGAATACCGCAGCCGGCGCAGAAAAAATCGGCCGGCTGATTTCTGAATGAACATTCGCAAAGCTGACCCAAGGCTGCGCCACATTGGGAACAATAGGATGCCCAATCAAGATTTTCACTGCTGCAATTTTTACAAATCATGTTTCATATCCTCTTTACGGTTTGGCCAGGCAATAATTAGTGTGATAAAAATGCCACAATTCACTCATGGTGATTACCATTAATAATCAAGCCAATCATCTTAACAGGCAATTATTTCTTCAACTCCATTAGATTATTAGTTGCCTAAATGCAATATGATTTTTATTACTGATACAATGAAACAAACATCGTTCCATTTGAAACAAAGCAGGAAACATGGCTGCCTATTGTTTGCTGAATCAAATGTACAAAAGTAGAATAAAATAATGCTTTTATTTTATTTGACTTATAGCATGACAATTGGGGTGGCAGAATTGCGATGACTGGCAGGTGAAAAATCATCGACCAGCCTAATTTTGAATGCCGCAGCTTAATTTCAAAATGCAATAGTCAGTATTTGTTTTTGAAAAATTAATGGAATTCATGTCAACGAGGCAGATGACAATAGCCCCCTAAAAAAGTAATTTTAATTTAATAGATGATAGTTTGGGTTGCTTGAAAATTAGTACTGGAAAAAAGAGACCACGCCGCTGGCAGAGGGGCAATAGCCAACGGCAATAGTCGCACTATCAAATACTTTTGGCAAGGCAATATTCTAAAAATAAATTGGCGTTTTTAATAGTTGAGAAAAATTAAGCAGAAGCGGTTGAACTGCAGTTCCAGTTTTTACCTCTAAATCCCAATCTGCGTCACGGACATTGCCAGAAGCATCATCGCTGGCATGAACGGTGGCTCCAGTTAGAAAGGCGATGGCATCGATAAATTTTTGACCTTTGACACCAAGCCCAACCTGACTGCCATAAAATTCAACACAGGCATTAGCGGCAAAAAAGGTAGCTAAAGTTTTCCATTCGTTTTTTTCCTCATCAATTTTATCCAAATCGATAGAGTAGTTCAAGCCAAGCGATAGTTTTCCAGGCGCGCCATGACAGATAATCGCTAAATTGCTAACTTTATTTTTTTTCCATTCAATAAGCTCCAATAGTGTTAGGTTTATTTCATGGAGATTGGTATTTCGGAAATCATAGACGATGGCTATTGCATTTTGTTTTGCCGATTGAGCTATGGCTTCGGCATTGTTAATTGCACTCGAAATGAATAAAACATTTAAACCATTTTTGCTGTCGTTCGCTAATGCGACCTGCGCTGACATGGTTAAAAGCATCATCAGCAAAATCATGAATAAAAATCCTTTTTTCATAACCAACCCTTTCCTTTCTGCACAGTATATTTTATAACAATCGATTAGTGCTGCTTTGCTTTCAAAGATTGTACCAACAACAATCGATCATAGCAAAATTTTAATTGAATGTCAATGACCTAATTTTAAGATTTTTTTAATATTAATTG
>CAZNDR010000150.1:0-9240 GCA_964571835.1 uncultured Cytophagia bacterium
GGCTAATAATATAGTGACGATCTTTTTGATAAATTTTAAGTGAGTGAGTTTTTTCAATTCAAAAAAAAGGATTTATAGATAAGTGACATAAAAGCAAAGATATGTTAACTTGATCTAACCATTAGAGGCAATTATGAGAAAAAAAATCGTGGTACGTTTCGGGGCGCTATTTTTGCTGATTTACAGTCTTGGTTTTTGCCAGAGTGATAACCTTCAAGTAATTGGTACATCAGGCGAAATCGGAACTTCTAATCATATTGTGCCCATTAACCTTACCAACTCTGTCCATTTGCGGGGCTTACAATTGACACTTAATTATCCAATGGATTTGAATGTTACTGAAACTGATATTCATGCCACTGCCAGGACCGCTAATTTTACAATTGAAAAAAATATTCAAACACCCGGCATTTTGCGAGTGCTGATTGTCGATCTTGGAGGTGAGACCATCCCACCAGACTTGGGATCGATACTGGAAATTCATTTTAGCATTTCGCCGGAGGCAATATCAGGATTGTACATGCTCGATTTAAACGAAATTTATGCCTCCGACGCATTCAATCAAAACGTACCCATTAATGATGTTGATGGGATTTTTATCATTACGACCAACGGCGTGATTCCGGTGGAATTATCTGCCTTTGAAGCTCAATTTTTGAGGGAGGAGAATAAAATACAATTATCCTGGCGCACCAGTTCAGAAACTAATAATTATGGTTTCGAAATTTACCGAGGCGAAACAGCAACTGGGCTAAAAAAAATCGGTTTTGCGCCTGGCAGCGGAACGACCTCTTCAGCCAAAAATTATATCTTTGTTGATGCTGATATCAACGCTGACTCCTATTATTATCAATTGAAACAAGTCGATTTTGATGGTTCATCAACCCTTTCGGAGATAATTCGGGTGGAGGTAACTGTTGCCCATAATTATAGTTTGTCTCAAAATTATCCAAATCCCTTCTCATTAAGAACAAGCCCAGCACAGACAACCATTCGTTTTCAATTGCCTGAAACCGAATTTGTCGATATTAAAATTTATGATATTATTGGCAGGGAGGTGAAAAATTTGTTATCTCAACGCTTAAGCAATGGCGAACATCGCCTGCAATGGGACGGCACGTCAAATGATGGATCTTTAGTTTGTGCTGGTTTATATTATTATAAAATGAAAACAGAAAAATTCAATGCCTGCCGAAAGCTAATTTTATTGGAATAAAATAACTCTAAAGAAAAACAGAAATTTCTCTTGACAATTTGAGGAAATATTTTTATTTTCCCCAAAAGAATTTAGCCCTTTTAAACCAATCCGGAGAGATGGGAAAGGGCTGTTAACTTATGCAGCCTTGTTCCACGCCGGACAAGGCTTTTTTTGTGTTCGATGGTGAGGCTACGATGGACAGGAAAGTCAAAGCAAAAATAATTGATGAGACTGGTTTGAAAAGGACAATAACACGTCTGGCGCATGAAATTATCGAACGAAACCGCGGGACTGATATTATTGTAGTTGTCGGTGTCCGCACCAGAGGGATTTTTTTGGCGCAGCGTATTGTTAAAGAAATTGAAAGGATCGAAGGCAAAAAAATTCCGCTCGGTGTCCTAGATATCACCTTGTACCGCGATGATTTTCGTCAGCGACTTAAGCAGCCAGTGCTTCAGCAAACTGACATTCCTTTTAATATCGACGATAAGAACATTATTTTAGTCGATGATGTGCTGTACACTGGCCGCACCACTCGGGCAGCGCTTGATGCGCTTATGTCCTTTGGCAGACCAGCACAAATTCAATTGGCAGTGCTGGTCGATCGAGGGCATCGTGAGCTTCCCATTAAGCCGGATTATGTTGGAAAAAATATCCCCACTTCCATTGGAGAAGAAGTCCAGGTCAAAATGAAAGAAATTGATAATGAGGATGGCGTACTTTTAGTGGAAAGCCCGGTAGGCACAACAAATAATTTTTCAGTGTAGCACTAATTCTAAAATGAGGTCATTTACGGACGATACGATTTTTAGACATAAGCATCTGTTAGGGCTGGAAGGGGTAACTGCGGAAGAAATAAAATTGATCCTAAATACAGCAGATTCCTTCAAAGAGGTGTTGGAACGCCCGATTCCCAAAGTGCCAACCTTGCGCGGCAAAACGATAGTTAACCTTTTTTTTGAATCATCAACCCGCACAAGATTTTCTTTTGAGCTTGCCGAAAAACGATTATCTGCCGACACATTGAACTTTTCCACCACCACCTCATCCATCAAGAAAGGTGAGACGCTTCGCGATACTGCCCAAAATATCGAAGCCATGAAAGTCGACATGGTCGTTATTCGGCATTCAGCCGAAGGTGCACCTCATTTTCTTAGCCGCTGGATAAAAGGCTCCGTAATCAATGCCGGCGACGGCTGCCATGAGCACCCAACACAAGCGCTATTGGATATGAAAACAATTCAGGAAATCTATCATGATTTTAAAGGGCTTCGAGTGGCAATCGTCGGCGATATCCTCCATTCCCGAGTCGCCCGGTCCAACATTTACGGGCTGACAACGATGGATGCTGAAGTCGGGCTATGCGCTCCAATGCCACTTATCCCTTACGAAGCGACCAAATGGAACTTGCACATTTTTGTTGATGTCGACGAAGCCATTGCCTGGGCAGACGTGCTGATGGTGTTGCGCATTCAGTTGGAGAGACAGGCGCAAAATTATTTTCCCACGCTGCGCGAATATCATAATTATTTTGGCATCACCAGAGAACGTCTGCAAAAAGCAAATAAAAAAATCACGCTTATGCATCCGGGACCAATTAATCGGGGCATCGAATTGGATAGCGATCTGGCAGATGATCCCGAGTATTCGGTCATTCTGAATCAGGTGACCAACGGCGTCGCCATCAGAATGGCGATACTTTACCTATTAAGTGGCGAAACGTAATAGTCAGTTCGGAAAATTAGATTGCTCTTCAAGGCAAAAATAGCTTGTCGCCGGGCTGAATTTAGTTTTGTAGGTGATTCGTCTTCCCCAGCGCTTCGAGGTTGAAAAAATTTTGCAGCTGAATTGCCAGGTTTTTTTTGACTGGAAACTAACATCACACTTAACAAGAAATTGCAAATGAAAAAGATCATCAGAAAAAGTCAGACAACTCAAACGACAAATAGTTCCGATAATTTTCAGATAGCAAAAAAAGTCTTTTTGAAAAATGCGACAGTTATTGATGGCAAAAACAAAAATGAGCATCAGTCTGATTTGTTGATCATTGATGGTAAAATTGCTGAACTCAAACCGCAAATCGATTTATCGCCTGATTTTGATGGCGAAAAAATCGATCTGACCGACAAAATAGTCATGCCTGGTTTTTTGGATTTGCATGTTCATTTCCGCGAACCCGGACGAGAGGATGAAGAAACGATTTTGAGTGGCGCTCAAGCAGCCATGGCTGGCGGTTTTTCTGCTGTATGCACCATGCCCAACACGCAGCCCGTCACCGATAACCGGGAAACAGTGGAATTTATTCTCGATGAAATTAAAGATCATCTGCTAACAATTTACCCAATAGCAGCTATCACTCGCGGGCAACAGGGTGCAGAATTGGTGGAAATGGCAGAGCTGATCGATGCCAACGTGGTGGCTTTTTCAGACGATGGCAAATCAGTGGCCAACAGCCTAGTGCTTCGCCGCGCCATGGAATATGCCCGCATGTTTGATGTGCCAATTATCGAACACTGCGCAGATGCCGCACTAGCGGCTGATGGTGATATGCACGAAGGTTTTGTGAGCACAAATCTCGGCTTACGCGGCATTCCCTCAATTGCTGAAGACGTCATCGTTGCCAGAAATTTGTTATTGGCAAAATATACCAACAGCAAGCTACATATTGCTCACATTTCTACGGCGGGTTCTGTCGAATTGGTCCGCCGTGCTAAACAAGACGGCATTGCTGTTACCGCAGAAGCCGCGCCGCACCACTTTACTCTGACTGATGAAGCTATTCGTTCGTTTGATGCCAATTTCAAAATGAATCCGCCGCTGCGCAGCCAGGAACATGTGCAGGCAGTCATCGAGGGACTCAAGGATGGCACCATTGATGCCATTGCTACCGATCATGCGCCGCATTCAATCGAAGAGAAGGAAGTTGAATTTTCTGCTGCTCCGTTTGGCATCATCGGCTTGGAGACGGCGATCTCATTGGTCATTCAACAATTAGTAGCGCCAGGCATTTTAAACTGGCATCAGGTTGTCGAAAAAATGTGTTTGCATCCGCATCAAATTATCGGCTTGCCTTTTCCCCAAGTCAAAAAAGGCGAACAAGCCAATTTAACCATCATTGATCCAAATGCGGCTTGGATAGTCACAAAAGAAAGGTTGCTATCAAAATCAAAGAATACGCCGTTCATGGGTCGGAAATTTACAGGCAAGGCGATAGTTGTTTTCAACAATGGCTTTTATTATCAAAGCAGATGATTGGAATAAGCGAAGAATAAAAAATACCTTGACAATTTATTTTATTTTCTCTATATTTGCCACCATAAAAATGAGTTTAATTAATTATTCATTCTTTTTCAGGAGGAACAGACATGAAAAAATCGATCTTATTGTCGGCCATAATGATTCTAATTGCTACCGCACCATTATTTGCCCAAAATAATTCGGATCAGGTTCGCTTATTTCAATCCTATTTTTTTGATGCGCCGATTGCAAAAAATATTTATGTCGAGCCAGGTTTAGATTATGCAACCTCCAGTTACTACTCTGAAATCGCCACAGTTGATCAAAGCGCCCTGCTCATCGGAGCAAAAGGTGGCTATCCAATTAATGAAAAAATAGAAGTTGGTGCCTCGCTTGGCTTTTTAAATTTATCTTCAGACCCAGGCGATAGCGAATCTGGTTTGACTGATATCGGTGTCTATGGCAGATACAATATAACTAATAATAATCTACTCAATTTTGCTGCTGGTGGTTTGGTAACTCTTCCTATTGGAGAAGAAAAAGTTGGTCAAAGCAATTTAAATTTTGGTGGCTTTGGCGCGGTGAGATATACTTTAGAAGGAGGTATTGTTTTAGCAGGTAATTTGGGTCTTATTTTTTATGAAACTAAAACTGTAGAGAATGAATATACTGGCGGAACTCCAAGTGGCACGACAAAAAAGAGCAAACATGAATCATATTTGAATTTAGGTTTTGCTGGAATTTATCCGATTAATTCACAGCTGAATATCGTTGGTGAATTAACCATGAAAACAGAAGTTGATTACATGATGCTTAGCGGCGGAGTGGACTATTCAATGGGCGGTGGTAGAATTCGCGGAGCTTTAGGAATTGGTCTAGATGTTGGTGCCCCGGATTTTCAAATCCAGGCTGGATATCAATTATCATTTTAATTAAATCTAAAAAAATATAAAAAGGATTGCAGAACAATACTGCAATCCTTTCTTATTTTTTTGCTTAAATTAGCCATACAACAACTCACTCACAAACTCTGCCAGGTCTGTCTGTTCACTTCAGGTCTAATTAATGAGTGCCTAAATTTTTAATCCCAGCATTCGCGTAATAAATAATTAGCTTCTTTATATTCATTTTCTTTGCCATTGATTTTTTCTGAAAGGTAGTCATGAAGCAGCTTTTTGGCAGTTTCAACTTTTTCTGACGATGGCAAAAATCGAATAAGTGTTTCCACATACTGGCGCTGTTTGATTCTTCGAAAAGTCGGGACAAAATTAACATCGTAAAGCCAGCTCAGCTGCAGCAACCGTAAATCATTGGCGCAGCGAATCTGTTCCACCTCAACCAGTTTTTTTGAAATTAAATTTTCATAGGCATCAAGGGAAAAGTCCGCTGTCTCCGGCAGACCAAAAACGATGGCACCATTTTTTTCGTGTCCACTAACAAAGTAACACTCAGTGACCACTCTCCAAATATCCAGCTTATCAGCATCACGGAGCAGCCGCGAGAAAAGCAAGCAGGTCTCATTCTCGTTTTCGGGCAGGCTTTTCCGGTTGTGAAAAGAAATGGCTTTCACAATTAGTGATTTTTCATCAAGGTCGATTTTGCTTAATACTTTATTTTCATCTAAAATGCGAATAGCCAAGTCAGCATGATTTTCTGATTTAAGATCCAAAAACGTCCGATACTTAGTGTACTGCTCAAATCTGCCCACATCATGCAAAAGCGCCATTGCTTCTGCCAGGTTTATTTCATCTTCCTTCAAAGCTAAGCTTTTGCTGATAAACAATATTTCATCACCAACGCGTTTGGTATGATCCTGCTTTAAAGCTAAGTTTTTGCTAATATCTTTATCACTGATTTGAAATTGATCCACATAATTGTCGAACCACACTTTGAGTGTATCAAGCTGATGTCTTTTCATGAACACGTCCAATCTAAATCTGCGCCAAGTTCAGCACCAGGCTGTAAGCCAGACTTTCAATTTTTGACTTCCACTTTTTCTTTGTGTACGTAACCTTGCTTGTTCCCCAATAATTTAATCAAATACCAATCGCCTTCTTTTCCCAACACAATAAATTGAACGCCACCCGGCACTTGTGCCACAACTTCGCTGGTTTGATCTGGCTGGGCATAAATATCAAACCGTTGTTCGCTTTTGCCTTTAATAACTACTTTATTTGCCGAGATCGTGGTTTCCTTTTCAGCAGATAATGTGAAATCATGTTTTTTAATTTCGATGCCCATGGCAAGCAGCGCTTCGGTGAATTGGACGCTTTTCTCAGTTCTTGCGGCAGCTTTTTCATAATCCTTTTCACCTCTTAATTGTAACGCCATATCATAAAATTCTTTCGCTTCGGCAAAGTTTCCGACCACTTCATTCATGATTCCCAAATTATAAATGACATTAGGATTATAAGCATCCTGTTCATAAATTTTGTTATAAAGGAAATAGGCTTCATCTATTTTCAGGTTTTCAGCCAATTCGGCAGCTTTTTCACCATCTTTTTTAAATTTTTCAGTAGCAATTTTTTCAAGCTCAAAAGTCTGCAGCTCATAATAAGGAGCAAAATAATTGGCAATGTCAGCGACTAATTCTTTAAGACCATCATTAATCATTTCGTCTATGGCGGGCAATGTTCCCCATTCGTCCTGGCACTTGCTTTTGGAATAAGATTTATGCGCCTCTTGGCTGCCCATAATTTGTCCAGTTTCAGCATTAATTATTTTCGCTCGAATGCTCACTTCTACTTCCCTTTTTTGGCAATTCACTTGATAATTAACTTTCTTGCCTTCTTGTTTTTTTTGCCGTGTCGCTTGATAATCACTATCTTTGTGCGAGTAATTGACATTGCCCGTTATCAAAGCTTGCACGCCGAGCAAACCTCCCAAATCGACAGTTTGTTCATCAGTAATCAATCCCGAGGCACTTAATTTTTTTTCCTCGATGATCTGCATCAATTGTGTCCTTTCCAGCACTTCATAAACATTGGTATAAGTTCCTTCCAACAGGCTTTTCCCTTCTTTACCACTGCCCAATCCTAAAAACCCGGTCTGAATTTTGGCGATGCCCCGATCTCTCTGCAGCAAGGCTAAAATAAGCAGGTCGGAAAACCTGGCGCCGTAATCCATTTCACCAGCACTGGACTTGTAATCTTTGATCTCGGTAAAAATGTCGAACAAAAGCTTTTTTGTCGAGCCGATGCTTTTTTCTGATTCGCTGGCGCCGGTAGTTTTAAAATCCAGCACCGCGATTCTTTTTACTCCAGTCAATATCTGTTTTGGCGGCTGTAGCACAAAAGTTTTAACCTTTTTGTAAGCCAAAATTTCTGAAAAATTTGCCAATAGAAAAATAAAAAGCCAGGCAACAATCCATTTTAAAAATAACTTCATATTGTCCTCCGACTTTGGTTGTTTTGTTTTTCTTCTTTTGTATGCAATTGCGCCATTAGATTCTATCAGGGCACTTCATGTTTGCTGAAAAATAGTAAAATTTTAACACAGCGAGCCAGAGCTGAGGCAGAAGCCGATTTGTTTTTATGGTCTTATTTGCCATCGCCTGAGAGCGATTTTAGGCATTGTTGTACTGCTTTTCTCAATTCAGCAGCAAATTTGAGCAAAGTCTGCCTTTCATTTATTTCTGCACAATCTTCTATGTACAATGGTGAGCCCACTTGCACTCCAACGGACATGCCCGGACAATATATTTTTTCAGTGCCGCTAATTCCAATGGGAAAAGCTGGAATGCTTTGTTTAAATTGATAATAATAATCCCATAATATTTTTGCCGCACCTAATTTAAAGCGATGCAGTTTATTGGGCAAGCCTAGCGTTCCTTCTGGAAAAATACAGACCAGATCGCCGTTTTGCAAAAACTGTTTTGCCATATCCACGAGCAACAAATTGTTCTCGCCTATTTTGGCTGGAAAAGGGCCAAGCCATTGGATTCGACTCACTAATAATTTGGCGAAAGCTGAGCACATGCGATCGACTGCTTGCTTGATAAATGGATATTTTAGCCTGGCGCAGAGTTTATGGCGCAAAAAGTCGTACAATAATTTTTCATCAAATAAGCGGATGTCTGCTGCGAATCGGATGGGGCGTTCTATCAATCCGCCGAGCAAAGGAATATCTTTCCAATTCGTATGGTTTGGCGCCAACAAAGCGGGCCCTTGTCCCTTGATTTTTTCTAGTCCGTCGGTTTTAAGGCGTATCCATTTTAAATGCCTGGCAAATCGCCTCTGCCAGTTTCGATAGAGCGAGTAGTGCAGTTTTGCTTTAAAGCTAAAGTTATCGGTAGAGTTAGAAAGCAACATTCATTTCCTATTAAATTAATTATTGCTCTCAATTTTTCCACTAACGAACTGTTGCCCGCAAATTAACGGGAAACAAATATCCTTGCCCTTTTAAGTTTTCGGTTTGGCGACAGATTAACGTCTGGTTCAGAACAAAAGACAGCAGCCGTCTTCACAGAGAGCGATCTTGTGAACAAAAAACCGTTTCACTATTTTCGCCCTCTTCCGCTTCTTATCGAAAAGTCTATGAACTGTAAGGCACCTTCAGGTTATAAAATCTATTAGGTCGTGATGGCTCAAACTGCACCTCTTAATCTAACAATTTATTTTTAAATGTCAATACTAAAATGTATCAGCCATGCTATTTATTGCTGGCTTAATTCAAAAAGTGAGAGTATCTTTCTCAACCTCCGTCATCAACATGTAGGCAAGCCATGACAAATTTTGAAATGGACATTTTTTTGACAATAAGAGTCAGGTCAATTTAAGATAAAAATTGCCTATTTTTTTGTTGAC
>CAZNDR010000151.1:0-6365 GCA_964571835.1 uncultured Cytophagia bacterium
AAGGTGAGGCGCCAATACGGATACGAAAACGAAATAATGACCCGAACTGATTATTGCTTCTCACATTTCATGTTTGACGTTTCACAGTGCTTTTAGACACAGGATAAAAACCATGCTAACTATTCATAGCAATTTCTGCGATCTATCAGAGAACATAATTTCCCGAGTTTTAAAAGAGCAGTCGGCTGAAAACTGCCTTTTTATATTCCCCAATGAAAACAGCAAACGTCGAGCTCATGCTGAATTTCAGCAAAAATGGTCTTTCAGTCAAACGCTTTTTCTGACCATGGAAAAATTGAAAGAGCTACTTTTTCTTTCGCCGACTCCAGTTTTGAGAGAAGAAAAACGAACCATCGCTTTTTATGAAACATTGAGTGCTCTGCACAAGAACTTTTTCCGAATTCATACATATTTCCAGTCGATCGAATTGGCTCACCGTTTTTTTGAATTGTGGGAAGAGTTCAATGAGGAATTGGTCGATGAACAAATCGCCCTGCACATAATTAGCCAGGGAAGCGAATTGTTCGACTGGCAAAAGGAAATTTATTCCCGATTGCGAGAAATGAAAGCAGCCTATCAGCAATTCCTCCTTGCCAAAGGTTTTAATGACCATATTTTTCTTTGTCGCCTGGAAAATATGAATATTGAAAGCTTAAAAGATTGGCGCAAAGTTGTGGTCGTCAATCAATATTATTACACAAAATTGGAAAAAGAGATAATCTTGAGGCTCGCCCGTTCAGGAAAAGAGGTGGAAATTTACTATCAGCAGGCGGAGCCGAACCAAGATCGGGAAATTTTTAGCTGCCCGCCGCTTTCGCTGTTTGAGTTTCGCGATAAAAGTCACCGCACGAACAAGATCACCATTTTCGAGTGCAAAAATGATTTCTCCATGATCACATCGCTATGGCAGTGTATTCATCAACATCAAATCACTCAGATCGTGGATCCAGTTTTTGGGAGCCGTCCTTATTCTCAATTTCTATCCATAAATAAATTCCAAATTAATTGCTCGATTAGTTTTGCCCGCAGCTCAATTTATCAGTTTTTCTATTCCACCTACCGTCTCATCGACAGCCTTATTTATGATCCTCAGCAAAACAATGAGCTCCTGCCGCTGCAGTCCGTTTTGGATGCAGTAGTCAGCGATAGCTTTTTCAATTTTATAATTGGCCGTATGTCAACATCAGATCAAAAAAAGGCGCAAGAGCAAACATTGGATTTTCTTTATTGGTTGATGGAAAATGATTTCCAGTATATCGATTTGCAAAAAAAATACCTTACACTTTTTCCAGCCCAGCCAGCGCAGCAGTACCTCTTGTTAATTGTCGCTTTTGTTAAAAATATGTTAACCATCAATTCGCTTCCTGATTTGATTGCTAAAATCGGAGAGCACCAGGCACTAATACCGCTTGAGAAAATCATCAGCGAACAGGAAACAAAATATTCTGAAATCAGAGCGACATTTTTTCAAGCGCTGGCTGATTTTTCCATGATTGATAAGCTGGGCCTCGTGTCTGATTCTTCTCAGCTATTCGGTTCAGATCAGCATAAAACTGAGGGCATGATAAAGGCAGCCGGTTTTTTAAGATTGTTTATCGACTATTTGAAGTTCAAAAAAATCAGGCTGAATTACCAGCCTGCAGTAGAAGATGAGTTTCGCATCGCTATTAATAGCCTGGAAGATACGCGAAATATGACTTACAAAAAAGTGGCGGTATTGAACGTGAGCGAAGACATTTTACCTCCAGCGCGCCAGGCGCAGTTTCTGTTCTCTGAAAAACAACGGCACTTGTTGGGTCTTAAAACTTATGACGAGATTCGGCAACGCGAAAAATATTATTTTTTCCGCATGCTGCTGAACTCAGAGGAGGTTTATCTATTTAGCTTAAAAAATATCGACTTGAACCTGGAGCGGAGTTCCTTTGTGGAAGAACTCAGTTTGTTTCTGCCTCAGCATATTTTGCTCAAGACTGAGCCGGTGGCTGATAGAAATTACCGATCAGTTTATCATCATTTTTTGAAAAAATCTCCTTATCGGCCGGACAAGGAAAACTCACGCCAGATGAATTTTTATCGGTTGCCGCTGAATAGAGAGGGTGATTTTCCTGACCAACAGCTCGCGATGACCCCAACTTCTCTGTCGGCTTTGCTGGAAAATTCGTTCCTTTTTTATATCACTCACCACTGCCGTCTCGAGGAGAGAATAAAAAAAATCGCGGCTGATTTTTCCAATAAATTAATCGGCAATATTGTCCACGAGGTCATCAATGAAATAT
This sequence comes from uncultured Cytophagia bacterium, assembly GCA_964571835.1. GTDB lineage: Bacteria > Zhuqueibacterota > Zhuqueibacteria > Thermofontimicrobiales > Thermofontimicrobiaceae > CAZNDR01. The sequence continues at coordinate 2,277 of CAZNDR010000151.1, forward strand.
GGCGGCAATTGATCGAGCAGGAACACGGCGCACTGTTTGGTTTCAATTTTGGCCTGGTCGATGAGAAACTGATAAAACGGGTCCTGTCGGCAATTTTAGGGAAACATGAAAATTATTATAAAATTCCCCAGAACTATTCTCAGACCTATTTTCAGGAAATTATTGTGCCTGTCGTGGAACAGGGCACGAAAGAATTTTTTCGCTTGATGCAGGAACGTATCCCCTCCGTAATGAAAAAAGTCGAGATTATCCCGGAGAAAGAATATGGTCAAAGTGAAAATATAGGCTACAAAGAATTTATAACGCCGGCGGAGAACGAGCTCGGCCTCGACATCCGCTTGCGCGGTCGCGCTGATTTGAGGATTGTTTTTCCCGAAGAAAATTTTTATGCCATCTTCGATTATAAGACAGGCGGCTCGGAGTTGAACCAATTGCTGATTTATGAGCTGTATTATTACTTGATCGACCATCCTGAAAAAATGGATCAGGTACATTCCTATTTTTATTTTGTTTTTGATAGCAAATTGGAGGAGCTGACAAATTTATTGAAAAAAAAATCAAAGCAAGAAATGATCAAGTGGCTGAAAGAAAAAATTGTTGCCACGGTTGATAGGATTGCCAGGAGTGGTTTCGAATTGCCGCGGCAAAAGAGCCAGCTCAACCGTTTGCCAGAGATTTCTCGCAGCGATTTGTATTTGCCCCTGATGAAAAAATTTTCTAATTATTGAATTTTTTTTTGTCACCAGGGCGCCAAGCCGCAACGTTGTACTAAGAAATTTATTTTCAATTTCCACTATCAATTGCTTTAGGCCATGTTTTCTGACGAAACATAAGCTAGCGTTTTTTCAGTGGCAATTTGAAGCGTTTCTATTTTTTGTTGCCTTCGGATTTCCGTGGTTAAAGGATTTTTTTCACCAGGGAAGCAAAAGGGTCGGTTATAAATTTTAACCAAATAGATGAGCGAAAAATGGACAACTTTATCCGCAAAGTTATCAAAGCCAGCGCCGGCACTGGTAAGACTTACCGCTTGTCGCTGGAGTATATTGGACTGCTGTTAAAATTTGCGCCACTGCACATTGACTTCAGCGAAATTTTGGTCATCACTTTCACCAAAAAAGCCACAGCCGAAATTCGGGAGCGAATTTTTGACCATTTGCGGGCAATTGTTTTTGAAGACGATGAGCTGTTGAAACAAAATATTAAACTGCTGCTGAATATTGACATCGGCGAGGCGGAGAAAGCGATTTTGCGATCGTCTTTTGAACAGATGTTGCTTAACAAAAATAAAGTGCAAATTTGCACTATCGATTCCTTTACCAATAATATTTTCAAAACGGTGATTGCACCTTACCTTGGCATCATGAATTATGAGATCAAAAGCAGCAACGATGACGAAATAGTTTCGGAAATTTCTGAAACCTTGCTGGAGCAACACCATTTGTCAGTGCTCAAAGATTTCTTTTTTCGTTCTGGCCGTCGCAGTATCGGCAAATACAAAAATTTGGTGCTATCGATCATAGATAAGCGCTGGCTTATTCATTTGTTAAAAGAAAAAAACGGGCAGCATCAACAATCGGAAACTGGCGCTCAATGCGCCGCAGCGCTGTTAGCTGAATTCAGAAAAATATTCTTTGCTGCGCTGGACCAATTTCAATCTTATTTGTTAGCAGAGAAAAAGGATAAAACCGTCAAACAGGTGCTACGATCGGACATTTTTAAATTGGTATTTGCTCAAGACGAACCGATCGTGGAGTTAGCAGAGCGGATGCGGGAAAAATTGGACGATGAAAATTTTATCAATCGAAACAATAGAACTATTTTCAATATCCATCCCTTCTGGAACAGTACGGTGGTTTTTAGAAAAAATAAAGATAAAGACCAAGCGCGGCTTTTGATTGAGCAGCTCGATCTGGCATTAGCAAAATTGGCTGAATACCTATTTTATAATTTTGTCCTTCCCGAGCAAGCGGAGATTTTGCACATCGCTGATTGCCTGCTGCAAAAATATGATGAAATAAAATTGCGGAACAAAGTTTTCACCTTTAATGATATTGCCTATTACATGTTCAAATATCTTTATTCACCAGAACTATCGCTCATCAATGCCGATTATGTCAGCAATGTGTTTTATGAATATCTGTCCACTTCCATCCGTTTTGTGCTGATCGATGAATTTCAAGATACCAGCGTCATTCAGTTCAAGATTTTGCTGCCCATTATCAAAGAAATAATCGGTGGTATCGGTGTGAAAGAATACGGCGGTGTCATCGCAGTAGGAGATGAAAAGCAATCCATTTACGGCTGGCGCGATGGGGAGCGAGATCTGTTGCTGCATTTGCCACAAATTCTCCAGGCGCCGACTTCCGAATTGGACACTTCCTTCCGCAGCCAAGCGAACATTTTAAGTTTTGTGAATCAGGTTTTTAGCGAGGCGGCTTTGCACGATCGATTAGCCAACCGAGGGATTGATTGGAGCTACCATCAGGTTTTGACCAATAAGCCTAAAAACAATGGTTACGTTGAAGTCCATTTCAGAAATTATTCGCCGGGAAAGGAAGCGCCAAACGAGGTTAGCAGCGAGGATGATGTCATCCGCGAATATATAGAAGAGGTATTGTACCCATTGCTGACGGAACAGAAAATAGCTGCGGCAGGCACTGCCATTCTTGCCCGGCATAATCGACATCTGCGCCAAATAGCCAGCGTTTTGGATGAATTGGGGCTTGCCTATGTTTCAGAATCATCTGCTTCGATATTGCATCATCGCGCCATTAAGCCGATAATCCATTTTTTCCGTTTTTTCGTTTATCGAGATGTGGTTGATCTGCTGCGCTTTTTGCGCTCCGACCTGGTGCTGCTGCCTGCAGCAAAGCTTAAGCAAATTCTGGTCAGCTATAAAAATTCTGCTGCCAGCGACCGCTGCGCTAGCGATATTCTAGAAAAAAATAAGAGCCTCCCTGAAGTGGCAAAACTCAACAATTTTCTCGACTCGATTGAAAAACCGCCGGTTAACAACCACGGCGTCAACCTGTGGCATAATTTTGATCTCTTGAATCTGACTAAAAATTTTCTCGAAACTTACCAGGTGACCAGCATTTTTGAGCTGGAAAATGATGTTAAAAACCTCAATTTATTTTTAGAAATTATTGCCCAGTTTAACACTGATCGACATGAAAAGCCTCGTTCACTGAAGGATTTTTTAGATTTCTGTGAACAGATCGACAGCGATGAAAATTATCAGCAACTGGGTTTACAGACCACCAATGCGTTGCGACTGATGAGCATTCACAAAGCCAAAGGGCTGGAGTTCGACAATGTCTTTCTGTTCTGGAACCTCTCGGGCGGCGAAAAGCAAACCTTTGGCCAGGTCAGCTATTATCCCCATTATTCTTTTGATTTTGGAGCATTGGAAAATTGTCTGCTGACCTACAATTTTGATTACGTTTTGCCGCACAGTCAGAGCAAAAATTTATGGGACGAGCAACAAAAACGAGAGCAAATAGAAATGCTCAACACATTTTATGTAGCTGCCACAAGGCCCAAAAATAATCTATTTATTTATTTCGCTTATCGAAAAAGTGAGGGCTTTACTCAATTTATCCAAGCGCTGGAGAAAAATGACGATCCGTCCATTGTAAATTCAATCGCTTTGGCGATTTATCAAACTGGCTTGAATAATAATTGCTATCAGGAATATGACGAATACCATTCAGTGATCAGCTTCGGAACAATATTTTTTGAACCGGCGATTCAGGAAAAAGAGACGGAGTTGGATTTTTCCATTGTGCCAAAATATTTTGATACTGCAATAGCCCAATATTTAAAAGCAGATGAAGAGAGAATCCGAGAAGAAGCGCGGCGAAATTGGAAAAAAGATTACCTGGTCGATCGATCTATTGACAAGGGCAATCTGGTTCATTATTATTTATCATTTATCAAATATAATACGGAAGCTGAGCGCTGCTTTGCCCGGTCCAAAACTATCGGCGATTATGGCGGGCTTTTGCCGGCAGCAGAAATGGCGCAACTCATCGATAAAGTCGATTCGTTTCTAGCAAAAAATGAGCTCCTTTTTTCCTCAGCAAAATG
>CAZNDR010000151.1:6375-9233 GCA_964571835.1 uncultured Cytophagia bacterium
TCACAGAACACACCATTTTTGCTGACGCGGGCAAAGAATTCCGGCTTGATCGCTTGCTGATTGATGAAACGAACAAAGAAATTTTGATTGTCGATTACAAGACCGGCGAGAGCTACCAACCGGTGCAGATGGAAAATTATATCGCTGCGGTTAAAGCGCTGCCTGTAGTGCAACGTGAAAAATATCGGGTGACTGGTAAATTTGTGGACATTGATTTGTAGCTGACCAGATAGACTCAATTTTTAGGCAAATTAATGCTTGTAATATTTTGGAAAAATTCCAAAAAATAAATTCCAAATCTCAAAAAAACTCAAATTACCAATGACCAAAATCTCAAACCAATTTGGAGCTTGTGATGTTGGAATTATATGGAATTTCGGATTTGAGATTTCAAATTTATGATCGCTGCATCGTTAAGCAATTCAAAAATAAAACAGGAGTTTTGGATGAAAATTTACTTTTCCGCCTCCATTGCTGGCGGCAGAAAGTACCTTGATATTTACAAAAAATTAGTTGCCTTTATGAAAGAAAAAGGCCATGTGGTCTTATCCGAGCACATTATCAGAGACGATATTTTCGGACATGAAGAAAAATGGGCGTCCAAAAATGTATTTGAGCAGGACATCCAATGGCTCGATGAATGCGACATTGTCATTGCTGAAGTGTCCAATCCTTCGCTGGGCGTGGGCTACGAAATTTGCTACGCACTGACCATCGGCAAAAAAGTCCTGTGCGTTTATCAAAAAGGTTTGTTTATCAGCAAGATGATTACTGGCAACACAGCAAAAAATTTGACGTTGTTTGAATATTCGGAGGTGGGGGAGTTGTTGGACAAGGTGGAGAGGTTTGTAGGCGAGTAAGTGAAAAGCATGCACAAAAATAATTATATGTTTGTAACAATTGTATTGTTTAAGGCCAAGGAAGGAATAGGCACTTTTCCATTGGCGGCATAAAATAGCAACATATTTTGTGTTTGCTTTGTTCCGCAAAAGTCATTTATTAATTTCGGGCGAGTTTTTTTTCACGATATAAATCCTGTCTAATACAATGAGCTGAATGGCGTGGTTAATTTTAACAAGAACGATTAGAGGCAGAAATACTTTGCTAGATTACAAAAATTCAATTTCTATATTTTTTGTTTTCTTGAAGTCGCGATCCATCGTGACTAACTTTAAATTAAAATGCTGGCAAAGGCCAAATTGATAAGCATCATCAAAATCTAAATCAAATTTGCTTTTGACTTTTATTAATTCATCATATTTAGATTTTGGCAGGGAGATAAGGTCTACATTTGGTAAGGTATCAGAAATAAATTTTAAAAATAGCTGCACTTCGTTTTGTTTAAAAAGAATAACGCCAATAGAATGTAACGTAAAATCTGAAATATGAAGTGCTGCGATATTTTTCTCTAGAAAAGATTTGCAATAATTGCTTTTATCTTGTTTCAGAAGTATTTCTAAAAAAATATTAGTATCCACCAAGTACATTAGCGCCACTCCGAAGCTTTATGCTGCAATTTCACGGAGGTAAATTTATCCTTTAATTTTGATAATCCGCCTTCCCATTCAAAGGTGAATTTGCCTTTTTCTTTTATTGCGCTGCCATATTTACTGAGCAAAAAATCGACAAAATCCAGAACTTCTGGGATGACATGATTAGGCAACCTTTCGATTTTGGTTCCAATATCATCAATGGTCATGAAATAAAATCTCCCTTCAATAAATTTCTTATCTTAATACTAATAAAATATTTGGAAAAATACAAGCTTAAAATTTTAGTGAAACAGATTTGGGGATCCTAATTTTCGATGTCATTTTCAAGCATAAAGAAAAATGGGCGCCTAAAAATGTATTTGAGCAGGACAGCCAATGGCTCGATGAATGCGACATTGTCATTGCTGAAGTGTCCAATCCTTCGCTGGGCGTGGGCTACGAAATTTGCTACGCACTGACCATCGGCAAAAAAGTCCTGTGCGTTTATCAAAAAGGTTTGTTTATCAGCAAGATGATTACTGGCAACACAGCAAAAAATTTGACGTTGTTTGAATATTCGGAGGTGGGGGAGTTGTTGGAGAAGGTGGAGAGGTTTTTGAGATGATAGTCTGTTTTGATTTCAGTAAGGTTTTAAATCGCAATTTAAAATGTCAACGTTAAATTTTGAAAACATTACAAGAATTTTTTATAACAGGAAGTAACAAAATAAAGTTAAAGCAGCTTAGCAGATAAGCCGCGTTTCACTGATTCAAAAAGCAGCTAAATTATCCTGCTATTTCACTTACTAATCTAAGCATCCAAAATCCAAACCAGACACTTGCGAAGACGACAATCATCATTTTGAATACCTTTGGTTTGATAATAAGTTTAGGCACCTTTCGAGAAAAAACTTCAAAAGAACATTTTAAGAATAGCAGCAGCGCTAGAAGATAAATAATCGGTCCCATTACATGCAACTGCATGGCTTCCCAAAATCTCAGGTGGGAGGCTAAATAAAAAGAGCGGCTCAAACCGCAGGTGGGGCAGCTTAATCCGGTCATTTCATGGAACAGACATCTAAGGAAAGGAAGCCGCTGAGGATTGATAACAAAAGTGCAACAAAGAAAAAGCGCCAACAGAGCGAGCCAGATAATTTTATTTTTAACTTGTCTGGAGTTGGTAATTACGCTTTGTTTTATAAAAATCATTTTGGTAAAATTCAGCGATAAAGTCATTAGCAGTTAGTTTAAGAGGTCAGCTTTTTCAGCTAACCTCTAGTTTATAAAGGCGGAAAATAGCCAGAATTTGTATCCGCTCAATAATTGGTGGTAAATAAAAAAATTATTAGCTGTCATTCTGAACGAAGTCCTTCGACAGGCTCAGGAT
>CAZNDR010000152.1:0-9228 GCA_964571835.1 uncultured Cytophagia bacterium
GAATTTGATGATTTGGACTGTGAAATTTTATCACAACCAAGTTGATATTTAATAAATAGCAAGGAGTCTTTATGACCTATGTTGATCGATTACAAAACGTCTCTGTGCTCGGCGCGGGCGGCAAAATGGGCAGCGGGATTTTGTTGCTTGCGGCAATGGAAATGGCGGATTTGAGCCTGAAACCTGAAAATAAAAACAGACAATTTATAGTGAATGCAATCGATGTTTCTGATTCGGCGTTGAGCAGTCTCCTGAAGTTTGTCAAAGCGCAGGTACAAAAAGCGGCCGAAAAAAAAATCGTGCTGTTGCGCCAAGCATATCAAGATCGGGCTGACTTAATCGAAAATGGCGAGATCATTGAGCAATATGTTTTTGATGTGCTGAAACTGATCCGCTGTTCGACTCGCTTGGAATCAAGTTACGAGTCAACATTGATTTTTGAAGCCATCCTGGAAAATCCTGATTTAAAGGTAAAAATCCTTTCCCAAATTAATCAGCACAATAAAAAGTCGCCCTGGTTTTTTACCAATACGTCATCTATCCCCATCCACGAATTGGATGAAAAGGCGGAGCTAAACGGATGCATCATCGGTTTTCATTTTTACAATCCGCCGGCAGTGCAAAAGTTGGTTGAACTAATCAAGGCAAAAACGACACTGAACGCATTGGCAGAATTCGCCTTAATGTACGCGAAGAATTTGAGAAAGACAGTCGTCTCGGCGAACGACATCGCTGGTTTTATCGGCAATGGTTTTTTCATGCGCGACGCATTGCACGGCATTTCGGAGGTCGAACGGCTGGCAAAAGAGATGCCTTTTGTGGAAGCAATTTACCTAATCAACAAAGTGAGCCAGGATTTTCTCATTCGCCCGATGGGCATTTTTCAATTAATTGATTATGTGGGGCTGGACGTGTGCCAATTCATTTTGGGGGTAATGAATTCGCGCCTGCCGGGGCAACATCTTCACAGCGATTTATTGGAAAAATTGATCGACAAAGGCATCAAAGGCGGACAGTTTGGCGACGGCTCTCAAAAAGACGGTTTTTTAAAATATGAAAAAGGGAGACCGGCTGGCATTTATGATCCAGACAAGGCTGATTACCTTCCCATTGCCGAAATTCAACCAATGTGTGATAATAAACTGGGCAATCTGCCCGAAGCAGCGAAATCGTGGAAGGCGGTCATTGGCAGTGCAAACAAAACAGAAATTTTAAACTTGCATTTCCAGCAATTGAAATCGATGCAAACATTGGGCGCTGAGCTTGCTCGTCGCTGCGGCGAGCAAGCTAAAAAAATAGCGCTTCAACTGGTAAAAGATAAGGTGGCAAAAAGCGCTGATGAGGTGAACACTGTTTTGCTGACCGGCTTTTATCATGTTTACGGTCCGATTAATGAATATTTTAACTAAAGAGGTTAAAAATGAAATTAAGAAAAAAAGTGTACCTGACTGCCGGCTATAACACGATTTCGATGGGAACAGGCAGAAAAGAATTTAGTCCCAAGAAACCACGCCCGGGTATTGAGTATTACCTCAAAGAAGCAGGACAGGGAACGCTCCGACAAATTGGTGGTGGTAAAAATGTCGACGAATGCGTCATCGGAAATTTTATGGCAGCGCGGTTCAACAAGCAAGCGAATCTGCCCGGCTTCTTCCCGATGATTGATGAAGATTTAAAATGGAAACCAGCCGTGGCAGTGGAAGGCGCGTGCGCTTCGGGTGGATTAGCTTTGGCTACGGGTATAAAAACGATTTTAGCAGAAACAGCCGATGTAGTTTTGGCAATTGGTGTCGAAGTGCAGAATACGGTTAAGGCGATTTACGGCGCTGATATTTTGGCTGGTGCCGGTTGGTTCGAAGAAAGAAAAAACGGTCATGCCTATTATTTTCCGGGCAAATTCAGCGACCGCGCTGGCGCTTATTTCGAGAAATATGGCCGACAAAAAACTCGACAAGCCTTTGCCCGCTGGTACTGTAATGCTATCGAAAATGCCCGGCGCTGTCCCACCGCACAGGAATATCACAACACAACTGAAGATTTGGAAGCTGCGGCATTGGCCGAACCCAATCCCAAAACCTTTGTGGATAATTTAAATGTTTTTGATTGCAGCAAAGTATCGGACGGCGCCTCAGCCATTGCCATCATGTCCGAGCAAGGATTGGAAAGAATGGGCATTCCCAAAAATGAGGCGGTCGAAGTCGCTGGATTGGGACAAGCAGAATATGACATTACCAAGCCGCCAGTTGATTTGACGAGGTTGGAGACAACAGAAATAGCAGTTAAAAAGGCTTTTGCTTCAGCAGGAATCAGCACAGATAATTTGAGCACAATTGAATGCCACGATTGTTTTACCATTGCCGGAATATTAGCCACCGAAGCCATCGGCTTTGCCGAAGCTGGCGCAGGTGCTGATTTTGTGTTAGCCGGCAATACGGCTTGGGAGGGAAAAATTCCCTTCAATAGCACTGGCGGTCTCATCGGCTGGGGGCATCCCACTGGCGCCACCGGTGTTCATCAGGCTGTAACCATCTGGGAGCAATTGACCGGTAAAGCCGGCGACGCTCAAATAAATATTAGTAATAATCGTCCTTTTGGTTTATCCATAAATATGGGCGGAGATGATAAGACAGTGGTGGCGATAGTTTACAAAAGAAATTAATTCAAATTAAAAATTCGACAATAAAGAAACCATAAATGCCAAAGAGAATCTTTGTCATTCTATTAGCTTGTAGTTTAATATTCTTGCTCGTCTCTTGTTCTTCCCACACGAACAAAGACTATCCCATCCAACCTGTCCCTTTCACCCAGGTTCACATCACTGATAATTTTTGGCAGCCGCGTCTGGAAATCAATCGCACGGTTACTATTCCTCACGCGTTTCAGAAATGCGAGGAAACTGGACGATTAGATAATTTTGCCCTTGCCGGCGGTCTGAAACACGGTGAACATCAGGGCAATTATCCGTTTGATGACACCGATGTTTATAAGACCATCGAAGGCGCTTCCTACTGTTTAGCGGTACAACCAGACGCTAAGTTAGCTGCTTATCTAGATAGTGTCATCTCGCTTATCGCTGCAGCTCAGGAAGATGATGGGTACCTTTACACCGCGAGGACCAATAAATCAGAAAGGCTCAAAAAATGGTTCGGTGAAAACCGCTGGGAAAAAATTCGTGGCAGCCATGAGTTGTATAATGCCGGTCATCTGTACGAAGCGGCGGTGGCGCATTTTCAAGCCACTGGCAAACGAAATCTGCTGGCTGTCGCTTTGAAGAACGCTGATTTGGTCGAGCAGTCGTTTGGCTTAAGAAAACTGCAACTGCCTCCCGGGCATCAGGTGATCGAGATGGGGCTGGCTAAACTTTACCGAATCACCGGGGAGCAAAAATATTTGGAGCTGGCAAAATTTTTCCTTGACGTACGTGGTAAACCAATCAATGGTCGTGAGCTGTGGGGCGAATACAATCAGGATCATTTGCCGATCGTGGAACAGACAGAAGCGGTGGGACATGCGGTACGCGCGGCTTATATGTATTCTGGCATAGCAGACGTGGCAGCATTGACTGGCGATGTGTTGTATCAACAAGCTATCGATCGATTGTGGCAAAATGTGGTGGGCAAAAAACTTTACCTCATTGGCGGCATCGGTGCCACCGGCTCCGGCGAAGCGTTTGGCAAAAATTATGAGCTTCCCAATATGAGTGCCTACAATGAAACCTGCGCGGCTATCGGGAATGTGTACTGGAATCACCGGCTTTTTCTTCTTCACGGAGAAGCGAAATATTATGATGTGCTGGAGCGGACTCTTTACAACGGTTTGATCTCAGGAATTTCGCTGGATGGCAAACTATTTTTCTACCCCAATCCATTAGCCTCTGCGGGACAGCACGCCCGCAGTCACTGGTTCGGTTGTGCCTGTTGTCCGGGGAACGTAACCCGATTTATGGCCTCAGTGCCCGGCTATGTTTATGCGCACACGGATAATGAGATTTATGTCAACCTGTTTATGACTAATGAGGGAGCAATAAAATTAAAAAGACAAACTGTTCGATTGCGGCAGGAAACAAATTATCCCTGGGATGGGAGAGTCAAAATTTCCCTTCATCCTGAACTTCAAGAGAAAAAATTTGCGCTACTCGTTCGTGTTCCTGGCTGGGCAGTGAACCAGCCTGTTCCTAGCGATCTCTATCGTTTCATCGATAAAACTCTTGACCAACCCACGATGAGCGTCAATAACAAAGCGGTTACACTTCAGCTAAAAAATGGCTATGCCTTTATCAAACGAACTTGGCAGGAGGGCGATGTCGTAGAATTGCTGCTCCCCATGCCTATCAGACGAATAGTCGCGTCGGATAGTGTCGCAGCAGATCTTGGCCGAGTGGCTTTGCAGCGCGGACCCATCATTTATTGCGCTGAGCACCCGGACAACAAAGATGGTCATGTGCTCAATTTGCTTCTGCCTGATGAGACCAAATTGTCCAGTGAATTTCGAACTGACCTGCTCCATGGCGTTCAGATTATCAAAGGAAAAGTGTGGGCGTACAAGATGGGTGAAGCAGAAAATTCTTTGGAAAAGTCAGAACAAGATTTTGTGGCGATTCCTTATTGTGCTTGGGCGCATCGCGGCAAAGGAGAAATGGCCGTGTGGCTAGCACGCCAAGAAGCCGTGGCCACGCCTTTGGGTAAGCCGACTATTGCTTCCAGGAGTAAAGTGAGCGCTTCTTTCGGACAAACTGTCGAAGCGGTTCAGGATAGATTGGAGCCGAAAAATTCAAATGATCATGAAGTGCCATTTTACGATTGGTGGCCTCATAAAGGCACCATTGAATGGATCCAGTACGATTTTGCTCAGCCGGAAGAAATTTCGATGGTGGAAGTATACTGGTTCGATGACACCGGCGTGGGAAAATGCCGTGTCCCCCAATCGTGGAAAATTCTTTACCTATTAGGCAAGGAATGGAAGCCTGTTTATACGGAAGATGAATATGGAATTGAAAAAGATAAATTCAATCGGGTGGTTTTTGAAACGGTTCGCACTAAAGCTCTGCGTCTGGAAATTCAGTCGTTGCCGGACTACGCCGGTGGGATTTCCGAATGGGTGGTAAAATAGATTTATGCCGGAATAGCCGCCGCCATTTTGTCGGAATTCAAATAGGTGAAGAAATTAATAAGCGTGTCGAGGGTGAGACTCGCAGTGCGATATTTTCGGAAAATTTTTGCTAATCTTTTTTGTGTGTCAGCAAAATAATTGAAGTGCATGGGAAAATGATTTTCGATTTCCTGAACATATTTTTTCCCAAAGAATTGTTTATTTTTTCCAATTGACCTGAGCACCAGAAAATAACAATTGGATAGAATGATCTTTCTCAAACCTTCATGAACCGGAGCAGACAGATGAAGCGTACCAATCGTGGTGATGAAGTTAAGCAATTTATTCACCAATGAATCTAATGGATAAGTGCCTGCTAACTGTGAGAAAATGGTCATTTGATGAGTCTGTTTATCATTGACTACATCCTGAATGTCGTCGGCGAATTGCAAAAATGCACCATAAGCAAAACAAAAATCCATCTGTCGTTCATCCAATTCGCCAGTCAGCAAAAATCCATCTGCCAATACAGAGCTGCCTCCTTTTTCAAAACTAATATCCAGGATGTCGGTTTCATAGGGGAGCGCATCTTTTTTTTGCTGGCTCAAGCTTTTTAATTGTGCATTAAAAATGGTCAAAATGCTGGGAAAAACCAATGGATAAGAGTTCCGGGCGAATTCGTTTTCGATCAATTGAACCATGTTAAAAATCTTTTTTTCCTGTTCGACTTGAGGCGCGCACTCTTCACCTTCAAGCCACTTTTTCAATTTGCCATGCATAGCCAGCTTTTCTTCTCTCGATTTGGAAACGTCGTCCATGAGATTATCGGTGTAGGGATAGAGCATACTGTAGCCAAACATGCTATCGGAGCAGGTCATGTCCACCTTCAGGTATAGTTGCAAAGAATTCATAATCCATAAATTGCGGATAGCTTGATAGATGTATTTCAATTCAATAGCTGGATCATATTGCTTTATTTTTTCTAAGAATGTCTTGGTCGATCGTTTGATGCCATCATTAAAAGGCTCGGAAAAATACAGCCCCGATGATTGAGTCAATTTCCACCAGCTCTCTTTTGTTTGATCGAAGAGACTTAGCATCATTTCGCTGACATTATTTTTTTGCCGAGCATGAACTTCCAGCGATTTTGCTATCGCCTCGACAAATTGTGCCAGTCGCTGCTCAATCATTTTTTGTTGCTGTGGCGAGTAAGTATTGGGAAAATTTGGCCAGGAGACTTGGCTTTCCCACCACAAATTTTTATATTTTTCGATGAGATTTTTCAACAGCAGATCAAAAGGCTTGGTCAGCTTAGATAACGGAAGGTGCTGTGAGCGGTAAAATTCCATAGCTAAAAAAAAGTTTGATTAGAGATTTTGCCAATGTATACGAAAATCGACAGCTAAGTTTCAGCCAAATCCAGAAATGGAAATTGCTCAGCAGGCCTTTGATCGTTTCCATAGACGAAGAATTGTTTAAATAGGGGGTAGCGTTCTGCTGCATTTAACTGGTTGAATGTGTTGTCCGAAATCAAATTTTAAATTGCAGAAAAAGCGCCGACGGCAAGCTGTAAAATTTATCTTAGCTCGATGAGAAATTTTGCATTATCCAGCCGATACCTTTGCCAACCGTCGCATTGATGATAACCTTGATCTAAAATAATGAAGAAAATATCCTATCTTGATCTGATCAATTCGTCCCCATCTCTGTCCGAGCTAAAAAAAATTCCGCGCCGACCGGTTCGCGTTTTGGTGGAAAACGTTCGCAGCTTGTACAATGTTGGCTCGATTTTTCGGACCTCCGATGCCGCCGGTGTGGAAAAAATTTACCTCTGTGGCATAACTGGAAAGCCGCCACGCGCTGAAATTACCAGAGCAGCACTGGGCGCTGATAAATCCGTGCCGTGGGAATATCACCGCCAGGCAATTAATATTGTCAGACAATTAAAAGATGAGGGTCTCAAAATTGTGGTACTGGAACACACCGATCAAAAACAAAATTATTTTAGGACAAAATATGAGTTTCCCTTGTGTTTGGTGGTGGGACATGAAATTGTTGGCGTATCTGATGAAATTGTGGCATTAGCCGATCAAGCAGTTGAAATTCCCATGTTTGGCGTTAAGCAGTCGCTAAATGTTTCCGTGGCGTACGGAATAGCCATCTACGAAATTGTGAAAAAATGGCTTTAGCTTTTTCCCCATTCGTTTGGTAATTCGCCTGCCCGGGGAAGTTTACTCAATAAATCTAAACTCCAACGCCATTGAGGCAAGCGAAAATCGCGGAGAGCAGCAATTTCATGCAGTCGTTGGTTTGATTTTTAACTGATTTCAGCTCTGCCGTGACTTTGTTCAAAAGCAATAAAAAGAATCGACCTCTTCATCATTTTCTTCCCGATCAATAAACTGATCAGGACCAAATCGAATCCTCTTCCAAACAAGCGCCACAACAAAAAGTACTATCCCAGCAGGCACACCGATCCACAAGAAAAGTGAATTTTTTTCTCTCTCCATTTCGTGAAATTGAAAAACTAAATCCTCCGCCGATAAGGTTGAATCCTCTTCTGTGCTTTTGCCAAGCAAATTCTCAGCTCCTTCTTCCTCATTAACGGTAAAGACAGTGGTGGAAAGCAGGTAAAAGGCTATTGATAAAATGACAACAAAAAGGCTGATGAGATAGATAAATTCATGAGCTTTCATTGAAAATATGTCGATTAGCTTAAGAACAACTGGTGATCATTATTTGGAATAAATGTCGTCGCCGAACAGCGCTAAAATTTCCCCAAAATAAATTCGATGATAATCTTTCAGCGGATAATTTTTTTCGATTCCCGTAACCAAAAAATTTTGCGGAGCGAGATCATCCCAATAGATTTTTTTACATTCCAAGATCAAGTTCGCTTGGGCAAATGCTGGGGCAGGCACAGTGGAGCTTGGAATTGTCGTTAATCTGGATTCTTTTATCTTGTCGGAATCTCGTCCAGACCGCGATCCTAAAAATGCCACAGCTTTTCGATAAGCCTTGGGAAAGGCACAAACAGTGAACGTGTCGTACTGCTCCATAAAATTATAGGTGTAGCGGGTGGGGCGCACAACCACCTGCACAAATGGTTTGCGCCACATGACACCTAAACTTCCCCAGCCTACCGCCATCGTATTAAAATGACCGGTTTGAAAATTGCCAGCGGTCAGCAACATTCCCGGATTGGCCCAGATATCCATTGGCTTTAGCAATAATTGGTACGGATCAATAGCGGTCAAAGTCATGTCAGTTTTCCTCTTTAGTAAGACAATTCATGAGTTTTTAACGGACAACAATCATCTTCTGAGTGGCGTGAAAATTATCTGTCGACATAATGTAAAAGTAGATGCCGCTGACCACATTTTCTCCAGTCTCATCGACTCCATCCCAGTAAACGGTATAAAAGCCAGCCTCCTGCTTTTGATCGACTAATGTTTTGACTTTCTTGCCAAGAATATTGTACACCTCGATTAGGACATGAGTTTCTTTGGGAATTTGATATTTGAAAAAAGTGGTTGAATTAAAAGGATTGGGAAAGTTTTGTGAGAGGGAAAAATTGGTCGGTGCCGGCAAATTTATGGCCAGCGTTTGATGAAAATGTTGTCTGCCGTTAGCAGTGATTTCTTCAAGCTTATAATAAAGCATTTTTTCGGAGCTAGTCACTTCATCCAGCCAATAATAATTGTGCTGTCCGGTGATCAGGTAATCATTCATTTTTTCATAGCTACCATCAGAGTTATTTTTTCGATAAATATTAAAGCCAGCGCAATTTGCTTCGTAGGCGGTTGACCAGGACAAAAGTATCCCTTCTTCACGAATGATACCAGAAAAGCTATTGACAACAGCAAAAGTCGGATAATAGAAAAATGGCAAGGGACTTCGAGTAAAATCTGAAACAGAATTTTGTTTAATAAGCTGGACTCGCCAATAAACGGCCTCGCTAATGGAGATTTCTTTAAAGCCCTTGATGTGAATGAAAGGCAAGATACAGGCTGAACAGGTATCCTCTGAAAAAATATGGCTAAAATTCGAATCGACACTCAACTGGACAAAATACCTGCAAATGCTGGAAGTATCGAACGCCATCATTGAGGAATCGTTTTCCCAGATCAGTTTTTCGGA
>CAZNDR010000153.1:0-2996 GCA_964571835.1 uncultured Cytophagia bacterium
GTATTTCTTGCTTGACTGGAGCATTACTGATTTTTCGTTTTATCGGTTAAAAAAATTGATTGGATTTAAATAAAATAAATCTTACCTTGCAGCAAAAATAAATATATCATTTTTCATAATTAAAGCAAGGGAAAAATTAGTCAGGGCATAAAATTAATGGAGCAACAGGGAATCAAAGGGAAAGCCATTTTAGTAATCGGAATAGGACTAATTGCTGTTTCGTTTGCGTCAATATTTATCAAACTGTGTCAGGCGCCGGCGCTGGTGATTGCTGCATATCGGCTCGCGCTGGCGTCGTTATTTTATCTCGGTTTTTCTGAATTGAAATATGGACATTCCTGGCGAAAATTTTCCGCATCACAGATAAAAGTAATTATTATTTCTTCCATATTTTTGACTATTCATTTTGCCACCTGGATAAGTTCGCTTAAATACACCTCGGTTGCCAGCTCGGTCATTTTGGTGCAAAGCGCACCGGTTTTTGTGGCGTTGGGCAGTTTTGTTTTTTTGAAAGAACGACCAACGATGTTGATGTTGTTGGGGGCAATAATTGCGCTATCAGGAACGATTCTCATCAGCGTCCATGATTATACCCAAAATAATGTTTCATTAACTGGCAATTTGCTGGCATTATGCGGAGCAGTTGGTGCGGCTGGCTATTTATTGGCTGGAAGGAAACTCAGAGCCGAGCTGAAGACTTTTCCTTACGTCTCTGCTGTTTACTCTGTCACTGCGCTCATTTTGGTTTTGTTGGCAATGGGCAGTGGTGCTCCTTTTTTTAATTACGATCTGAAAACATATTTATTATTTTTTGCTCTTGCTTTAATTCCTCAAGTAATTGGTCACACTTCGATTAATTGGTCATTGAAATATTTTTCCGCAACAGCGGTCTCCATTATTATTTTGGGTGAACCAATTGGCGCGTCCATTTTAGCCATGGCTATTTTGGTAGAGAAGCTAACGTGGTTTAAAATATTCGGCAGTTTGATTATTTTGTGCGGGGTTATCCTTGCCTTAACGGCAGAGGCGCAGGTTCAAAAAAGAACCCGGTAAGCATAGATTCCGATTTTTTCAATACCGTTTCTGACTATTTCCACTGCTAACGGATCATACTCATGAAATCTTCCGGGCGGAAGTAATCGGTTCCATTCTCCCATCGATAGTTCGGCGCAACGGGACGAGCCATCGACAGTCTGCAGATCGATCTCCTTTAAAATTTGCAGAAATAATAGCAATATCAATATCACTATCTTCTGTTACAGTGCCACGAGCATAAGAGCCAAATAAAAAAACGCTATCCATCACTATCTTATTTTGTCGAACAATTTTGGTACATTTGTCTAAAGGGCTTTAATGTTATCGAGGCTTTCAGCCATTCATGAAAATCCTTGCTTTTATTAAAATGTCAATTAATTTTATTTTTTGTTGTGCTCTGAATTGGTGATATGTGAGCATTCATTATGATTGCTTGTTTTTGTCTAATGTGGTTGCTCATTCGTTGGCACTGGCTTTAAAATCAATGTTGTCTCCCCGCCGAGCAGTATCTGGATTAGTTTAATATCTTTTTTAGCCAGTTGGATTTGATTTAATCCAGTCCAGAATTCATCGTGATAATCGGCATCTTCGGCATTGGCGTCCTTCATGCCCACCGTTTTCCAAAAATCAGACGGCAAGGTCAGAAAATATTCATTGGATGATTTGGGCTCAATTTGGCTTTTGGTGGGATAGTCGGTTATCTTTCCCTTATTCAAAATAAAACTTTGATTCTCGTTTTTTAGTAGCAAGAACTGATCGGTATTGTAATTGGTAAAAATGACTTTATTTGATTCATTGACGACTTTGATGATGATTTGATTACCTTTTAATTCAGCATAGGCATAAACATCGGAGTTCATTGTGGTGGTGCCATGATAGCTGGCGCCGCTTTTCGGATCGTAGGACATGATCTTGAATTTATTTTCTTCCTCTGGATTCATTTGGATTCCGAAATAGTCATTGATCGGTGGGGGTGGTGAACAAAAATAACAAATTGAGTAAAGTAAATTTAATAAAAGAACTGAGAGCCATCTGCCATTTTTATTTGAAAACATATTTTCCCTTTCGTTTTGATGGAAGATTTTTTCTGCGACCTATTAAATATTTGTTGGCTACAGATTTTGCTCGGATGGATCAAGGACACACTATAGGCTGTCAAATTTTATCCAGCGCTTGCTGCAAATCCTGGATCAATAAATTCGGATCTTCGATGCCAACGGAGAGTCGCACCAAGTTTTCGCTGATCCCGGCTTTGGCCCTGGCTTCTGGACTCAAGGCAGCATGGGTGTTTGTTATTGGCTGATTGGCCAGGCTGGTAACTCCGCCGAGACTGGTTGCTAATTTTATGGTTTTGAGATGATCCACAAATTTTTTGGTGGTCTCAAAATTGCCAGCCGCCTCGAAGCTTACCATGCCGCCGAAGCCTTTCATCTGGCGTTTGGCAATTTCAAAATCAGGATGTGAATTCAATCCGGGATAATGGACGACTGAAATTTTGGGCTGGCTTTCAAGGTACTGGGCGATCAAAAGGGCAGTTTCATTTTGACGTTTCACTCTTAATTCCAAGGTTTGTATCCCCCGCAGGACAAGAAAGGCGGTCAAAGGATCCATGATGCCACCCAGAATTTTTCGGTAGGTCCACAGGCGATCGGCCAATTCTTTTTCACAGCACGCAAAGCCAGCCGTAAGATCGTGATGGCCACCAATATATTTAGTAGCGCTATGCAGAACAATATCTACGCCAAAATTTTTTGGCTGTTGATTTATTGGCGAAGCAAAGGTTGAATCAAGCAACACGATCGCTCCCTGCTGATGCGCGGCAACTGCCAGCGGCTCAATGTCCACTACGCGCAATAGGGGATTGGTCGGCGTTTCCAGATAGAGTATTGAGACACCTTTTTTAAATTCATTAAAAAATAAATCTGTATTTTGGCAATTAATGGCAACCGTCTCCACTCCGA
>CAZNDR010000153.1:3006-9215 GCA_964571835.1 uncultured Cytophagia bacterium
GCAACAGATCGT
Source organism: uncultured Cytophagia bacterium (assembly GCA_964571835.1). Classification (GTDB taxonomy): domain Bacteria; phylum Zhuqueibacterota; class Zhuqueibacteria; order Thermofontimicrobiales; family Thermofontimicrobiaceae; genus CAZNDR01. The sequence continues at coordinate 3,019 of CAZNDR010000153.1, forward strand.
GTAGTAGCTCAAACGTCCCACCATAAATTTCCTGCTGAAAAATGATCCGGCTTTTTTTGTCGAGAAAACAAAGCAGTGCTGTTGAAATAGCCGCCATGCCTGAGCTAAACGCTAGTGCCGAATCAAAGCCTTCCATTTCGGCTATTACCTTTTCGCACTCTTTCACCGTGGGATTATCCCAGCGCGAGTAAATGTAGCCAGAGCGGTTTTGAACGACGTCAATGAGGTCATCTGTCTTATCGAATTTATAGGTGGCTGCTAAATAAACTGGTGGAACGACTGGAGTGCTTTTCATTAGTTATGACTTCTTCGTTTAAATAAAAATAGGCAAGGCACTTGAAAATTTTCCATTCAGAATTTTGTGCCGGAAATAGTTTTCTAAAGTTTGCCTGACTTAAATTGCTAAGTGATTATTGATACAGTTGCCTGAATCACGAATCGATTCGCCATTGAACAATTTATCCTTTTGAATTTCTTTTAACCCGTGCTATATGCTTGATGGTTTTTTTAAGAGGCTTTTTATTTGAGCAATAGTAATTTGCGCACTTGAAAATTAGCCCCAGCTTTCAAACGATAAAAATAGACGCCGCTGGCGACTTTCACCTCCGACTGGTTTTTTCCATCCCAGAAAACTGAATGGTTGCCGGCAGGCAACTGATCATCGACTAATGATCTGATTTGCTCGCCCTTCATATTAAAAACAGTTATGGAAATACTTTCCTCTTTGGGCAGAGCAAATCGGATTCTGGTTGACGAATTAAATGGATTGGGATAATTTTGAGATAGTGCTATTTTTTTAGGCTTTGTTGTTTGCGAGATATCGACATAAACATCAGTCGCTTCAGCTTGCAGCCAATTCAAAATATCATTCAGCACTTGATGTCTGATGCCGCGATCCTGAATGCCTTCCCAGGCAAAAGCAAAGAGTACTGCTTTGTAGTTGTCCTTCTCGACGAACAGCGCTCCGCTGCCGCTCGATTTAATAGTGCCACTGCCTTCGGAAGTGTGTTGATCATAGCTGAACAAGATCTGTGTTGGCGCCATGGCATCAATTTCCCCGGATAAACCCTGGGAGTTTTCACCATCTTTAGCAAGCCAAAAAGTGAGCTCGTCACATATCGGATTTGGTTGAGCTGCTTTCAAGTGATGAAGATTTGTTTGGTGGCTGATGTGTCTGGCAAAAAAATAATTCGCTAAAATAGGTTTAGTCATCAGTGAAAGTGAAAGCACGGCGCCATTGATGAATAATCTGCCGCCATTTTTCAAATAGAGCTCCAAGTTGGTTGTCCCATTGGCAAATAGACTATTTTGAAATTCATTGCCAGTGTACCAGATCACGCGCTGGTATTTCAACAGCGTGTCAGCTGGTACGGCGCCATCAAACGCTGTGTTCCAATATTGATAATTTAGCCCAATGAAATTCAGAGCCTCAGTGTAGTAGCGGCTGAAATCGAGCTGTCCGTCGTCTTCAACCAGCAGGACTTCACTTTGGCCGATTGCTAAATAAAAATTGATGGTTGTCTGGTAATATCCGCCACCTTCGGTGATAGCCATTGAAAAAGGGATTATCATTTTTTCGGATGTAGCATCGACTTCAAAAGTAAATAAATCCTGAGCATTGTTGCCCAAAGCAAGTTTGGCTATGTCACTAAACAAGGCTAAACTATCAACAATAGTGACCTCAGGCGAGATTGTTGTCAACACAGCGGAGATATCAGCAGCATCCCTTAATCCAATATTTTGGAGATCGACTAAAATGTCAAATGTCTCGCCAGGGTCAATGGTCGAATCACCGTTTCCTGCAACTTCGATGGTATGTTGGCGATTGAATACAATTTCAGGCAATAAGATTTTGAGCCGGAGTGAATTATTCCAGACATTGCTGCTGTCATCGATAATGTTAAAAGCAAAGTTGATCGTATGATCAGAAGGAGCAGTTGGTGAGATTTGAAAGACAAATTTTCCCTGGCTCTGTTTTTCCATATTCGCTTCAACGGTGCCGTAGTTTTGCAAACTATCAATGATCTTCACGAAAGGATCATTGCAACTTAAAGCGGCTGAGACATTGGTTGCTTGCTTTTCACCGAAATTAAAAATATGAATGGCTAATTCAATTTTTTCACCAGGATCTAAAAAACCATTTCCGTTGCCAATGCTGCTACCGATTAGGTCATCATCGATCTGATGACTTTTGTATTTAACGAAAGGTTTATTTTCAAAGCTATCTGCTAGACCGGCCAAATGCAAGATTGTTGCCAATCCCATTTGCACATTTTCTTTATAAAAACTAAAATCCATATTCTCCGCCAGGTCAGTCGGCCGGTGATAATTAGGATTGTGCGAAAAATCATAAGCGCCTTCAAAGCCAAAGATAGCACGATAGCCCCATTGTTGAAAAGACCAATGATCACTGCCGGCGCTATTTCCCGGAATTGCTGGAATTAAAGAAGTATAGGTGCGGGCAATATCCGCTACCAATTTTGCATAAGGCCGGGATGCTTCATCTGTATAGAGAATAATATCGCGCAGAGGATCTTGTGGATGTTGATAGCCGATCATATCGAAATTAAGATAGAAGGCAATGGGTTCATTTTGGCGATATGCTTTTTCAGCATAAGCGTTACTACCGCGCAACCCAATTTCTTCAGCGTCCCAGGCGACAAATTTTACGGTCGCCTCCAGCTGGTGGTTAGCCAAAATGCGGGCGGCTTCAATTGCTGAGGCTGTGCCCGAACCGTTATCTTCAGCACCTGGCGCTGCCGAATTTCGGTTAGAATATGAATTGGGAGTAACCGAGTCATAATGTCCACCAATAATTAAAACGCTATCGGGATAGACGATCCCTTTTTTTGTGACGATAATATTTCGGTGCAGGATTCCATTCACATAAAAAGTATCAAATTCAACCTCGCTGTAACCAAATTTCCGATACTGGTCATATATCCATTGACCAGCAGGAATGATAGAATCGGAGTAGGTAAAGCGGGTTTTAAAGTTCTCTAAAGTCTGCACTGCTGCTGTCAGTGAGTCGATAGAGACTTCATTGATAATGTCGCGAATAATAGGATCTGGCTGGGAAATATCGATGGGCAAGCTGTAGCTAAAAGCTGAACTAATAGGTTTTTCAATATTGGTAATTTTAAAAAGATGATATCCAGCTTTGATTAAATCGAATTCCTCGTGCTTGGCAATTTTTACAATGGCACCAAACTGGTATTCGTACAGCTTACGCCCGACTGGAACGTATGCCAGCGAAAGCTGATCTTTTTTCTGCGAAACTAAAAAGTATTCACCGGACCAACCAGCCTCATCGATTACCTGGTAGGTGCTATTGGGAAAGTAGCTTACTCTCTCACGTTCTATTTCCATAATCACTAAATAATCGTCGCGGTAGTAAATTTTGCCATACTGTTTTAGCGAGGCAGACTCGGTTTTAGGTGCCTTAACAGCGATTAAAACAGTGGCTTTTTCCTGAGCTGAACTATGAAAACTGAAAATTAATCCTATAAATAAATAATTCAAAAAATTTTTCATCTGTTTTTTCCGTTTCTAAAAATTAGCTTTCTTTCCTAAAATGCACGAGATAACTTTTTTTAAACAGCGCCGTCCGGGGTAAGAATTTTTTTTCAGGGTGGATGAATTTAGACTGACGCAAAATTTTATCAAATTTATTTTTCCAATCACCACCATTGAATCCTTCGAGCAGGAATAGCTCTCCGCCGATTTTCAAGACCCGGAACATTTCGTCGAGCGCCCGTACCCGCTGGGGAAAGCGATGTAGGGCATTCGTACAGATTACTATATCAAAATATTCATTGCTAAAAGGTAACTCTTCGGCCTGGGCGTAGTGGAATTTCACATTTGGAAATTTATTTTTTGCTTCATTTTTTTGAATATATTTGGCATTGATATCTAAACCGTGGAATTCATAATTGTTTAAAAACGAGGCTAAGGCGAAGATGAGTCGGCCATTTCTGCAGCCGACATCAAGTATTTTTAGATTGGCTCGAAATTTAATTTCCGGGATGATCGACAGCGCATCAGGTCTAAAAAGTCGATGGATGTTTTGTTTTGCCACCAGCTGTGCCATTCGTTGATAGTGGTCGTTTGAGGTCATTTTAATATCCTGACTTTTTAAGTTTAATCAAAAATTGGTTTATTAACATTCAAAGCAAAAGTAATTCTTTTTGCCGAAAAAATCAAGCAATAATTTTCTGGAAAATTTCGAGCCATTTTTTTGTCTCGCCATGATTATCTTATCAACTCAATTGAAGAAAACAAAGCAATTTTCTGTTTTGCGTCAATGTCAATAGGCATAATGAAAAATAATCTTGGAGCAATCTGGCGAAGACAATGGCCAAAAACAAAAAAGGATTTTCTGTTCCCCGCTAAATAATTTTAATCCTCAAGCCGACAGCCTACATCCAGTATCCAGTGTCCAATATCCAGAAACTACTGAAAACTTGACATTAAATCGAAAAATGTTTATATTAGCGCAGTTTTAAATCATGGATTAAAACTCAGGAAGGTATCTCCCATGCCAGCCAATTTGACGCCACAATATATTGCTGCTGAAGAACGGTACAAAGCCGCCAAAGATGACCGCGAGAAGATGAAGGCGTTAAAGGAGATGATGGCTAATATTCCCAAGCACAAGGGAACAGAAAAGCTGCAGGGGGAGATAAAAAGGAAAATCGCTCGTCTTAAAGGTGAGATGGACGTAGGGAAGATAAAGGGCGGGCATCGCTTCAGTTTCAGTGTTGAGCGAGAAGGAGCTGCTCAAATTACTGTGGTCGGACCGCCTAATGTTGGCAAATCTATGTTGATAAACTCACTCACCTCTGTCCAGCTTGAAGTGGCTGATTATCCTTTCACCACCCGTATGTTCCATCCTGCTATGATGCCTTACCAAGACGTACAAATCCAATTGGTCGATTTGCCAGCGATTTCAGAACAATATATGGAAAATTGGCTCCCCTCGCTGATCCGCATTTCAGATATGATGCTGCTGGTTGTGGATTTGTGCTGCGATGATTTGTTGGAACAAATGGAAACCACGTTATCCATCCTTGAGCGATTCAAAATTTTCGCTCAGGGCTCAATCGACCAGGAAATGCCGGATCAAATTAATTGGGCGTCCATTAAAACGGTGGTCATTGCTAACAAAGCTGATTTGCCCGCTGCGGCAGCTAATTTTTTGATTCTGGAAGAATTTTATAAAGATCGTTTTCAAATTATCCCAGTGTCTGCTTTGAACAAGACAAATTTGGACAGCATTAAACAGGCTATCATCGAGCAATTAAAAATAATTCGCGTCTATTCGAAGCGTCCAGGACATGACGCTGAATTTTGGCATCCCTTCACTTTTCACAGCGGTGATACACTGCTGGATTTTGCCAAGGCTGTTCATAAAGATTTTGCAGAAAAGCTGAAATTCGCCAGGGTGTGGGGACAGACGGTATTCGATGGACAAAGAGTCAACAGAGATTATTTATTACAGGATAAGGATGTCATTGAGCTGCATATCTGAAGTCGAATTTCATCGAAAAACAAATGGAGAGCTTCATTTGAAATTGATTTGATTTTAATATATTGAGTTTGCGCAGCGCTTGCCCATTTAATTATCCTGCCACTAATTATCGTGTTACCAATTAACCTGTCACCAATTAACCTGTCACTAATTATCCTGTCACTAATTATCCTGTCAGAATTTATTCTGCTAATAATTCTGAAATCACAAAATTAAAAATCATTTCATCTAAAATTATCCGCTATAAACTCCACTGCATTCTGAAAAATTCTATTGCCATCCGCTTCTTCTTTCAGCCCTTCTCTTGTCCAGCGCGGGTGCTGCGTCGGATGAAAGTGCCGCTCCGGGTGCGGCATCAAGCCAAAGATGCGACCGGTGGGATCACAAATGCCAGCGATGTCGTCGATTGAACCATTGGGATTCCAGGGATATTCCGGATTTTTGCCATTCGGATCGACGTACTGAAAAACGATTTGGTCATTCTTTTTCAAAGTCGCCAATACTTTTTCATTTTTTACGACAAGTTTTCCTTCTGCATGTGCAATAGGGTAATAAACTATTTTTTCCATTCCTTTGGTGAAAACACATTTTTTGCTGACTGGTTTTAAATAAATCCAACGATCTTCAAATTTACCCGAATCGTTGTCAGTCAACGTAACAGTCTGGC
>CAZNDR010000154.1:0-9174 GCA_964571835.1 uncultured Cytophagia bacterium
GGGAAAGTTTTGCCTCAATTCATAACTCACAGGCGGCAGATTCGGATCGGGATCGGTCATGCCATTTTGTAGTAACAAATTATTCTGATTAGCACTTTTGATAATAATAGCATACATAGCAGCGGCGTTTTCTGCGCCCGGCGCTCTATTGCCTCCCAATGTTATCCAGCCAGTTCCTGCTTCTTTTCCCCAGACGTCAAGTAAGTGCGCTTCATCGCTGACACCAATGCTTTCGCCAAGGCGAGAAAAATTGGTCAATAACCAATGTGGGTAAATTTTTGCCCGGCTATCATAGGCTACATAAAGTGCAGTCTTTTCATTTAATTTAAAACTCACAAACGCCGTATCGGCCTTTGGCGCATCTTTTGCCGCCGTTTTAATCCACAAACAATTGCTTAGCTCCGGCGGTATTTTAGTTAAAACGAAATTTTTATCAACATAATATTCATCGCCAACCTCTAAATAACCCATTTGGTATTCGGATCGATTTATGTTTTGTATTAAACCTGTGGGCTTGGTTGCTGCTGAATACCTTAGGCGTAGGCTCTTATTCAGGTTATTCGGCGAATGGGCGCGGTCGCGAATATTGTTTACTGCCAAGACATAAATTTTGTTTGATTGGTGCGTTGAGGTCGTCAGCCGAACCGTTTGACAATTCGATGCCATACTTGCACTGAAAACAGTGATGTTTTGATCTATTTTGTAATTCGCCGGATCTTCAGCCGAGGCTTGTTCCACCATTTCATCATAAAATAAAATCAAACTAGTCGGGTTTTCCAGATAACAATTATTGATGTGCGGCGGGACTTGGTCGGAAAAGAAGTAACTGAAGTGAAAAATTGAATTAGCAAGAATCGTACGGGAGAAAGGCGAATTGTCTTTAATATGGCTAATGCACAAACTGTAATCCTCACCATCACGCATGGTTGAAGTCATCAAATGAACAATATCCCCGCTCTCATCAAGCTTCGCCTCTTTGATCGAGAGATTATTGTCGATAAAATAGTTCTGTTCTATTTCAGCGCTGAAGCGGTCAAGCATTTCCGAAAAGTGCACCTGGATGTGACATTCATCCGGTGCGCTAACAGAGACCAATTCGGGCGGTTGCACGTCATCAGGACGGTATTCATAGCGAACTGTGGAGGAATCCTCTTTTACATTTGCTGGCTTCGCACAGTCAATCAGATGCTCAGCAGAAATTTGGTAGACAACCCCTGGCTGGTGCGGCGTAGTTATTAATTGCGCTGTTTTATTATCCTCAAGAAGTTCAATCTGCAAAATGTTCACGCCATGGCTAATTCGATAGTTATTGACTTGAGCTGCTGGCTGCGGTTGAACCGTCTCGGTAAAATGTATTTCCAACAATGAATCAGCCAGCAACTTTGCCGCATAAATTTCTGGCGGGCAGGTATCTGATTCGGTAAAACAGTAATAGATTTTGGTATGAGGCTCAATCTGGTTGGCAGGCATAGCACAATCGACAATATTATTAAGCATCAGGACATAAGAAATGCCATTACGGTGATCGCTTGAGGTCAAATGGACCACTTGTTGATCGCGGTCCAATTGTGCTTGAAGCACTGACACATTATTATTGATGCTATAATTAGCCGTGTTTTCAGCCGATTGCTTCTCCACTTTTTCGTTAAAATGGATATCAACACGATTTCTATTTAATATCAAAAAGTCAGCAACAGTTGGGCCGGAATTATCCTTCGAATTATAGTAATAGCTGAAGGTGCTGTTTTGCACAATTACATTAGCAGCCAGCGCTCGATCATAAATATTATTGACGGTAATCTCATAGCTTCCCGGCTGATGGTTACTGGTAATCAAACAGACCTGCTTTTGACTGGTATCGAGGGTTGCCTGGTACACCTGAATTCCTTTATTGATTTTATAGTTATTTATATTTTCTGCTGATTGTCGTTCGATCATTTTATTAAAGATTATGATTGCTTGATGCTCACTGCGAAGATAAACCGTCTCCATCGTCGGCGGGATTACATCCGCCAAGCGAATTTGAAACATCTGTTCATTGGAAAAATCACTTTCTTTGCCTCGACTATTATAAGCGGTCACGGCGCAATAATAAGTCTTCCCTTCGGTCAATTGAGCTAAAGAATAAAACCACACCTTTCCGGCATCAATACAGCTATCATAGTTTTGTGAAGCTGCGCCATAATAAATCTTGTATCCTACAATGTCGGGTGATAGGTTTGGCTCCCAGCGAATGAGTACACAACCATCTGCCTTAATAATTGGCGGAAGACAAACTACTGGCAATAGTTCATCTGTCGTTTGATCAAAATAGGTATATTGATAAAATGAATTCGACAATTGAAAATTGGGCACTGCCGCCCGATCATAAATATTGTGGATTTGCAGGGTATAGGTTAATCCATTTTCATGGGGGCTGGTTAATAGATGAACGATAGTTAGAGTCGTATCAAGATATGCCTTCATGATCTCAATGTTGTTACTGATCTGATAATTATTGATGTCTTGAGCACTCGCTTCACTGATTGCTTCTGAAAAATTTACTTTTATATGTGTTCTTTCGACCGCGATTATATCTGACACAAAGGGAGGAATAATATCGACAAACTCATATTCATAATTTTGTTGCCCGTCCACAAAATTGGGATTTTGCGCTTTATCTTGGATCTGATGAACCGACAAATAATATTTCCCCGGCTGATGGGCGGTCGTTTGAAGATGTACCATTCGTTCATTTGAATCCAGATAAGCCGACAGAACTGCCAAATTATTATTATTAGACGCACTGTTAGGCGGCGCGTTCCCAGCGGTGAAGAGATTTTCGTTTAGCTCCAATCTTTGATTTTCAGAGTAACCCTGCCCAGTCATTGCCCATCGAATTTCATAATTTCCCTCATTTTCTGCCGATGTTTTATCAATTTTTTCATTGAACGTCACTCTCAGGTGATTCGCATCGATGGTTTCAACATTCGTTATCCGTGGGGCGAACATATCAGCAAACAAATAGCTAACAAAGCTGTTGGGGATGATCATATTGGAATTGCTTGCTCTGTCGGCAATATTATTTAAAATCAAAATATAGCTGCCCGGCTGATGCGCCGATGTCGTCAAATGGACCACACTTCCGTTAGCATCCAGAAGAGCCGCAATAAGCACGACATCGTTATTGAATAGGTAGTTGTTCACATTCTCGGCGGATGCTCGTTTAATCTTTTCACTAAAAAAGATATCAAGATGGTTTTCGTCAACAGGGAGGATATTAACAAGCGTTGGCGATATGCGATCGATGTAGGCATAACTTTTCTGCCCGCTATCCAATAAAAGATTCGGCGGATTTGCTCTGTCGGCAATATTCATCACTGTTATTGTGTAACTGCCCTCCTCATGAACAGAAGTTGACAAATGCACCATGACAAGATCAGCATCCAACCTGGCATTCACTATGCTAATCCCGTTTGACATTACATAGTTGGAGATATTCTCTGCTGATTGTCTCTGAACAGGCTCACTAAAGATAACGTCTAGGTTGGTCGGAGACAAAATTTTCACACTGACTATTTCAGGTGACTTATCATCGAGGTATTGGTATTCATAATATATTGGCGTTTGAATCACATTCGGCGTTTGTGCACGATCTTTGATGGCGATAGCTGTGAGCGTATAAATGCCCGCACCGTGGGCAGAGGTCGTTAAGGCAACTTTCGTGGCTGTGGTATCAATCCGCACATGAAAAAGCTGAATTTCTCGATCTATGGAATAATTCGATCTTTGTTCGGCCGAAATTCTTTCTACCGGTTCATTAAAATTGATGATGACATTCGTGTCGGCAGTTACCTCAACTCGACTTATGGCCGGCGGTATTAAGTCCACATATCGATATTCAACGCAGCTATTTTCACCTATTTTGTTGGGAGTCGCAGCTCTGTCCAATAGATGATTTACTGTTATCATGAATGTCCCTTCAGGGTGTCGGGTAGTCTCTAAAAACACAGTTTTAGCGTCGTGATCCAAAACTGCTAAAATTACCTGTACGTCATTACTAATCTGATAATTGGCTATCGTCTCGGCTGATTCCTCTTCCACCAGCTCGCTAAAAAGGATTTCCAATCTACTGGCTGATAGAGCGTGAACTGAAATTAACTGCGGCGCGGTGACATCAGTAAAGCGGTATGGGATTGAACTGTTAGTTGCTACCATATTGGGCGTTATCGCTCGGTCGCTGACATTGGAACACAGCATCCAGTAATCACCCTCTGTATGAACTGAAGTCGTCACTTGAATCGTCTTTAAATCTTCTTTTAATTTAAGACTCAACACTGCCATACCATTAGTGATAATGAAATTCTGTACATTTTCTGACGACGATTTTTCTATCGGCTCAGAAAATTTTACTTCGATGAGACTTTCATTGATAACAGTGACCTTTTCCATTCGCGGGGAAACCCGATCAATATAATTATAATCTATCTCGCTATTTATTATAATTGCATTTGGATTGGTCGCCCGATCGGTTATATTTTTAGTGGTCAAAACATAACTACCTTCTGCGTGCTTTGTGGTTCTAAGTTGAACAGTATAACCGTTCTCCATTAGCAAAGCATTTATAATTGCTATGCCATTATTAATTGAATAATTTTGTTCTGTTTCGGCTGATTGTTTTTCAATCAATTCATCAAAGACCACCTCAACTATAGTATCACTAATTGCCTGTGCTACTTTTATCGTTGGCCGAATAGCGTCTTTATATTCATACTGAATACTGCTATTGGGAACAATCGTATTGGGCATACTGGCCCGGTCATTTATATTATTTACGATCAAAGCATAATTCCCTTCTCTATGGCTTGAAGTGGTCAATCTTACTTTGTCATTTCCAATCAGCAGAGAAACGGCTGAAATGCTTACACCATTATTTATGGTGTAATTCAACTTATTTTCGGCAGTGCTTTGTTCAATAGCCTCACTAAAAATGACTTCAACATGATTTGGGTCCAATGCTTGTGCTGACAACATTACCGGAGGTTGCCGATCTAAAACTTGATAGGCTATCGAGCTATTGGGCAGGATGATATTAGGTGGTAACGCTAAATCTTTTATATTGTTTACTACCAGAGAATAATTGCCTGGCAAATGAGCTGAGGTTTCAATTGCTAACGTTTGTCCATCAGTATTCAGTACGGTTTGTACGATAGCAATCCCATTATTTATTTGGTAATTTGATTCGGTCTCCGCCGAATTTTTCTCCACTGCTTCGCTGAATGTCAACAGCAAGTGGCGGTCGTCAGTTACCTCAAGGTTTTCAATTTGAGGAGCGACCACATCAATTGCTCCCACCAATAATGAAACCTCATTTGAATATGCGCTTTCATTCCTGGCCGTATCATAGGCAGTTACGACAAAATAATAGGTTGTCCGATTGTTTAAATTCTCTATAATGCGTGAAGTTGTTTTTCCAACATCAATCGAATATTGGTAAACGCCGGAGGACGTTCCATAATAAATAACATAGCCCTTAAGATCGCTCTCTGGATTGGGATGCCAACTAATCAAAACATCCCCAGCCAAGAGATCAAATGCTCGTGATAATAAAAATATGATCGTCAATCCGACTCGTCGCTTTACGATTTTGGAATTCATCGTCGTGTTATCCTGGCGGAGATTAAATAATTGTCCAACGTTTATAATTGTCAGCTTAAATATTATGGTGAGAATGGTGTTCAGAAAATATATCCTACCGTTAACGCAAGCAATGTGCCATCCAATACTTGAAGCAATAACCTACAATTTTACTTACAATTATATCAACCAGAAAGAGCTACTGCTGTCGGTTATCTTACATGTTGGTATTTCATCTTTGAAATAGCGTTAGCTTTGTTAATTTATCTGTCAAAGCTTAATCAAGCCAAATACTGTTAGAATTGTCCTATAAGCAGAAGCTTTTTAGAATGCCGTAAACTGCTATCTCAACATCGTTCTGTTTGATAGGCGATTGTCAAAAAGTAGGTTTTGCAAAAGAAATTGAAGTAGCGATTTAGGAATAAATTTATCTTCAGCAAAACGATTTTCGATGCCGGATTGGACTTTTTCAAGCAAGGTTTAATTTATCTGAAAAGAAAAAATTCAAAACTTTCAAAAGGCAACGGAAGAAAAGCGATTATCCTAAATATTTCGTTTCCAACTGGTATGAGTTATTTGATGATGCTGAATTTTATAATTGAGTGCTCTGGCTGAAATGCCAAGCAAATTTGCGGCATCTTTTTGAATCCACTTGCTAAGTTCTAAAGCCTGATAAATTGTTTTACGTTCCAGCTCGTGTAAATTTAATGTCAAACGTGCTGGTGCAGCCGTGATGCTTTTGCGGCGGTCTCGCCCGCCGGCAGCAAAATAATCTTTCCCGGAGAAAGCCAATTCGTTACGCGATATCATTTCACCATCGTCAATCATTAAGACGGCTCTTTCAATCATATTTCTCAGCTCTCGGATATTTCCCGGCCACTGGTGATTTTTTAGCAACTGCATCGATTCATCAGTAAAACCTCTGGTATTTTTTCTTAACTCTCTACTGAATCTATTTCTGAAAAATTCAGCAATTATAGGAATGTCTTCTTTGCGTTCGCGCAAAGGCGGAACACAAATCGTTACAACATTCAAACGATAGTAGAGGTCATCACGAAAATTGCCTTTTTCGATTTCTTGCCACAGCGCTTTATTTGTCGCCGTCATAATTCTTACATCAACTTGAATGGTTCGGCTCCCGCCGAGGCGGGTAAATTCTTGATCTTGGAGGACACGAAGAATTTTTGCTTGGGTAAATAAACTCATATCCCCTATTTCGTCCAGAAAAAGCGTTCCTTTATGCGCCTGCTCAAACTTGCCGATTCTGGTTTGAACAGCGCCCGTGAATGAACCTTTCTCGTGCCCGAACAATTCGCTCTCCAGCAAGCTTTCGGGCAAAGCCGCACAGTTGACTTTTATGTAGGGTTTGTTGTGCCGCAAACTTGCCAACTGAATCAGGCCAGCAATTAACTCTTTGCCTGTGCCCGTCTCACCTTGTATTAATATGCTTGTTTTGCTTTTGGCAACTTTTCTGATAAGTTTGAGAATATCTTTTATCCTATCGTTTTGACTAACTAAAGGATAATAAAAATCATCCGCAAAATTTCTGCCCCAAAGTGGCAACGAAGTTAGGGGCAACTCATCGCCTGGAGTTGCCCAGCTTATATCCAATTCCTCGGTAAAATTATTCATTGGTGCCCTGCGACCTGTTCAATTTCCCATGTGCTTCAAAAATGTCAATCCCACCATACTTAACATGATAGCGCTCAATGCTGCCTCCACACACTTTTTTTGATAATGACTGGCGCCTTTACTAAAATGATGATCTTAATTTTTTTGGCTGTGAGTTATTATATTTGGAAGGGAAATCGGTTCGCACTATTTTTAACAAATCCTATGCCACTATAATAATTAACTGCTGACCGTCAAACTATCTATTGAGCATCAAAAAGGTTATGATTGATGAGGCTATTAGCTTTTTATTATCTCATAGTTAAAGCTAATTAAAAAAGCCACCGCCGGCTCTGGTCTCAATAAAGGGAATGCTAAAATATTATTAGATGAGTTGGAATCGGTCAATATTGGGCAGAAATTAGGCAATCGCTGGCTGACCTAAAATCGAAAACAAATTTTGCCGCTTCCAAACAATCACCTTGTCTTTTTGATGTTTGTTAGATGAAATTGGAAGCTAATTTGTTTTTTGCTGGTTTGAAAACTGTCATCATTTTGCTTTTTGCTCTTTATTAACTGGCCATTTGTTAAGTTTAGTTTAGAAATAAAGCTTCATAATTAATTCTTGCTCACCATGAATTTTATCTTGACTTGTTTGATAAATTTTACTATCTTTTAATCACGATAGTCAAAAAATAATTTATGAATGAAAGATATGTGGGATTAATTAGGGTAATATACGACAAAATGTCCATTGAGTAATTTTTCATTAATCATTTAGGAAATTGAACATGTCTAAAAACAGCCCAAGAGAGACGCGCTAACCTTGTTGGCAACCGCTTAATTGGGCTTTTTTATTTAATGGAACCGGATCAGCAAAAAAGGGACATAACTTGCTATCTTATCAATTACCGACGATTGAATATCTACGACTTCGCTTTCACCTTTTAGCGCAGCGCGACTACACGTTACCAGCGTGGAAAGGTTCGCTGATCCGCGGCGCGTTCGGGCATGCGCTGCGCCGAACCGTTTGTACCATGAACAGCGGGCAGCATTGCCGCGACTGCTTGCTCAAGTCGCAATGTGCCTACACGCGCTTGTTTGAGACGTTTGTCACAGAACCACGTCCGCCAATGCTAAAAGGCTTGCTGGACTCTCCACGACCCTTTATCTTTGAACCCTCAGATGAAAATAAAAACTACCAGCCTGGCAATGTACTCTGGTTCGATATGATTTTAATTGGCAACATCATTCAATATTTGCCTTATATTGTTTTTGCTATTTACCAGATGGGCAAGACCGGGATGGGGCGCAATCGTTACCCATTCGATTTGATGCAGGCTTTTTGTTGGCAATTCACGCTTGATAAGAAAAAGCAAAAGGCATTAAATAATAATCAATCGCTAAGCTGGAAATTAATCTATGACGGGGAAACGCAGCGTATTCTATTTCAGCCAGAAACGCTGAGCTTGCGCCCTTCGATAGAAGAGGGTGAAAATTTCTCATCAGGCAAAATTAAATTTCTCACCCAAACGCGGTTAAGGGTTAATAATAGGTTAATCGCGGCTTTCAATTTCCGTGAGCTCGTTTTTAAAATGCTACGCCGGATTCTGGAACTGGCTCATTTTTATATGCCAGGAAAGGAAATAAATTGGGAATTTCATGACTTGTTGGCGGCTGCCCGTGCTATTAAAATTGTAAATAAAAATTTGTCCTGGTCAGACCTAGGCCGTTACAGCAATCGCCAGCAGACAAAAATGAAAATGGGTGGATTTATTGGCGATATTACTGTTCAAGGAAATTTAAATCCATTTTATGATGTATTTCGATTTGCTGAAGTTTTGCACGTGGGCAAGGGGGCGACGTTTGGGTTGGGGAAGTGCTTAATAGAACGCGGATGACACGGATGACGCGGATTTGCGCGGATAAAAAAAATCCGCGAACATC
>CAZNDR010000155.1:0-9118 GCA_964571835.1 uncultured Cytophagia bacterium
AGAATGTGTCATTCTGAGGAGCGTAGCGACGAAGAATCTATGACCACGAACATTCTGTTACTTGAAAGGTTAGTGGTCATAGATTCTTCACTCCGCTTCGCTTCGTTCAGAATGACAGGCAATAATTTTTTTATTTACCACCAATTATTGAGTAGATACTTTTTATTTTTTGAGCGAGATTGTCAGGCCTAAATTGAATAGAAAAAGTATTAATCAGCTTGGTGAAATTCTTTTTGATAGCCTGTTTGAAAATCACCTGCTTTTTTATAAAATTACGTTTATGCTCAATAAGGATTAAAATTACAGGATTGCTGTTCAGTCAAAAAATTATCATTTTGCCAGGATCAATTTTTTTACACTCGAAAAAGAACCAGACTTCAGTTTTAAAAGGTAAATTCCGGAAGCAAGCTGATCTCCCAAGTCACTGGTCCCATCCCAGCTTTTTTCATAAATACCAGGCGGAAGTTTTTCGGCAATTAAATCTTTGATTTTTTGGCCCATTAAATTATAGATACTTAAGGTAACAAATTCTTCTTTTGGCAAGTGAAACTTGATTTGAGTAGCCGGATTGAATGGATTGGGAAAATTTTGCTCTAGCAAATATTTTTCAGGTATTGTTGCATTATCAATTATTTTAATTTCAGTCGAGCCGCTTAACCAGGTCAGAATGTAACTCAAAAATTTTTCTGCGCTATTAGCGTACGGTCCGGAAATTCCTTCGTAGCCAAAGGACAAATAGACGAGCCTAGATCCAGTTGTTTCATTCAGCCAGCGAATACCAGCAACAGATTGGCTGGGCAGATATTTTAAAATTGCTGTTGCATTACCCACAGGACGGATGGCGCTAGGCGAGGTCTGGTTACCTGCGCCACCAATGCGAGCATCAATATTGAGAAATAAGCCAGAAGTAATTGGATCGGATGGAAAGCCCATCATCATGGTGGCTTGAAGACTATCTTTGATCAATTCGGCCTGCAAATAATTGGTGAAAAAAAGGGAATCTGCTGCGCTACCGTCGGTAATCAAGTCGTAGCCAATGTTTTGTCCAGTAAGCAATAACCTGCCTCCGCTTTCTAAAAATTCAGCCAAGGCCAGCTGCTCCGAAATAGTCAGGCTGTTTTTTTTATCGTCGCCAGTGAACCAAATGACAGTTTGATATTTTTTCAGCACCTCAGCATAGGAGGGACTTCCCTGGTTAAAAACATCCCAACTGTTTGAATATATTTTTGCCAGGGACATAGGTCCGCTAAAATAAAACTCGTAATTAGCGCCAGCATCATCATCGACAAGCAGCACATTGGGATTGCCGATTTTCACGTAAAAGCTGTCGGTGGCGGTGTAATTGTCATTGGCGTTGATTTCTACTTTAAAAAGACTTAAATGGCCTTGAGCATCAGCACTTACCGAAAATATAAAAGGAAAAGTGGTTTGTTTAGCCAAATGATCAATCGCTGGTACGCTGCCGAGAGTAGTAAATTCATAAACTTGCTTTGGCAGGTGAATGGTCGGATCTTGTGTTGATAAAATGATAGAGCCCTGGTAGGCTGATAATCCATAATTTTTTACAGTAACGGCAAGCTGCACAGTTTCCCCTGGCTCAGCTAAGCCATTGGCGTTTTCAGCGCTATCATCAATTGAATGAGAAAGGCAATTAATAATAGGAGTGGTGAATTGAGTGGTCTTTTTGAGAAGCCAGTTGTCCTTGTCAACTTTTACGTCGGTGATGGTTGCCGAAGGCGTGAATAAAAAAGACTGGGCGCTGTCTTCAACCAATACCGTTATTGTTGTTTCACTGCTGGCTGATTGAAGCGTGATATCAACTGGCATTTTAAAAAGCGGTGTTTCGGTTTGGATTTGATCAATAAAAAGTTTTATAACATAATTGCCGGTTATTGGTTCTTCCTGCCAGCCATAGGCATAATGTGGGGCATCGGCTTCATAAATCCATTGATGAAAAAACCAATTTAGCGAATCGCCAGTGACCTCTTCAAAGACCTGCTGCAAGTCTTCGGTTGTGGCAGAGCCAAATTCAAATCGGGCGCGATATTCTCGCAAGCCAGACCAAAATTTTTCTTCACCCACGACATGACGCAACATGTGCAAAACCCAGGCGCCTTTATAATAAACAATTGAACCGTACACTGCATCAGGATCAGTCACATCATCGCGGTAAATTCTGCCTTTGATATCAATGGCATTGTTTTCGTTATTCATGTAATTATGATATTTTTCTTGGCCTTCAAGAAAGCCGAAATAAAGCGCTTCGCTAAAAGTAGCAAAGCCCTCACTAATCCAGGTATGATGAAAATCTTTTGGTGAAACACAGTCGCCCCACCATTGATGAGCCAATTCATGGACAAACAGATCGTCATGCGCGTGATCGCCAGATACAAAATAGGGTTGCACCGAGGTTAAGGTTTGATATTCCATGCCACCCCAATAGCCGACATACTCGACAATGCTGTATTTTTCATTCATGTAGGGATATTGACCGTAATAGGATTCCAAAATTTCGATCATTAGGCTAACGTTGTCAAAATCAATTAACGCCCGATTATAATGTTCTGGATAAACGAAATTCATGATGGCGAGCGTGTCTAACTGAGCGTTTATATACTGGTCGCGCATAATTTGATAATTGGATATTGAGAAGGCGACCAAATAAGTAGCAATGGGATTTTTAACCTGCCAGTGAAAAGTTTTTGTTCCGTCGCCATTGTTCTGCGAATTAATTAGCACGCCGTTAGCGGCAACTGTCAAATTTGAAGGAACGGTGATTTTAATATCCATCAGCTGCGGTTTGTCATCAGGACGGTCTTTGCAAGGCCACCAGCAACGGGCGTAAAACGGACAACTTTCAGAGGAAACAGTTACTGTGCTGCGGCTGCGATCAAAAGTCATGGGATGGAAATTGTCCACTGTTGCCGGATGTCCGCTATAAAAAACTGTTACCGAAACTGTTTCGCCGTTGTTGTACAGGCGGTCTAAATTGATGATCAGCCTATTATTGGCATGAGAAAAATCCGCTGCATTGCCAGTGATGGCCGAAACGTCCATATTGTCGTATAAGTCCAACGTCAGTTGGCTTAAGCCATCGATTTCAGAAATGGCTTGCACCGTTACTGAACCGTCAATAATTTCGGTTTGCGGATTAACGGAGAGATCGATCTCGTAATAGATGATGTCAAAGTCATCCTGATTAGCGGCGAGTGCTGAAAAGCAAACGAGCATAGGAAATAATATTGCCTTAGCAATAACAAAATTATTCTTTAGGAAATGGGACATTTTCTAATCCTCTAATTTGCTGGATAAAATTTTCTTTTTGACTCACGCTAATAATATTTACGATACGAAAAAGGCTGGTACTGAAAATAGCGATGGCATTGAAGAATTTGCTTATCGAGAATCGACCTGACGCTGCTGCTGCAAATGCGAATTCGCTTAGTCAATTATTAATGCTGGGAAATACTTTCAATGAGCAGAAAGTCGGAAAAGAGGCTCATTTTCTCATGTCGCTATCGTTTCCATAAAAAGCTACTAACGAGCTTGAAAGGAATTACAGCTTATGAGCCTCTTCTTTACCGTTCAATGAGCTTTGATTAATGGCATCGCAATTGTTTTAAGTTGACCTTTTTCGTCCACGAGACGACAGACGACATAAATCTCAGCGGCGCCATTTTCTTTGCTTGCTGTAATTAACATTATATTGATCGTTTCTGGCGATAGTTTATACATTGCGCCATTAGCATAATCGACAACCATTCCAATAATGCCGCCAAGGAGTATATTGCCCAAAAATATCGGATCGAAATTTTTAGAAATGTGCAAACTTGCTGGTTGATAACCATCCAAATAAATAGTAACATCATAAGCATTTTTCCTATCCAACGAGACGGTAGCAGGCGTATAGCCATGGAATACAATAGCACCACCTTCAGTTTTGACTTCAAAGACTGCTTGTGTAGGAGTGGAGTTAATGGTAATCGATTGTTTGGTGCCGTGAATGATTGAGGCACAACTGAAATAAAAGATGGCCAAACAAAAGACGATAAGCGCAGCAAAAAGTATCCGCTTAGATGTTTGCATAATGTGCTCCTTTTATCAGTTTTGCAGATTATAGGATTAAGGTAAAATGACAATTATTTGGTAAAAATTTCTATTTCACCGTCAGATAAATAACATTGTCTTTAGCCGAAAGCTGATATTGAATTGGAACTTTCAAGTCCAGCACGACACGACAATAGTTTTCCTCCTGATGATAGCTGGCCCGCGCTCTCAAAAAGATATCGCTGTCAAGAGCAAAGGTTGAGATTTCAGGCAACAAGAAAGTCCCGGGAAAGTCAATGACAATTCTATCTGGATTGGTTAAAAATTTGACCTCATATTTGCTAATTTTTCCATTGCAGACGATCCTTATCGTTTTTTTATCAGCCAATTCCACAGATTGAATGGCTGAACCTTCGGGGATTGGCGGATTATCAGACAGGGGGTAAATAGTAAAATCAACTCGCCGGTTCTTGGCACGACCTTCGTGAGTATCGTTCGAGGCGATAGGTTTCTGTTTTCCATAGCCGACTGGGTAGAAAAAGCGACTCAACTCAACATTTTCTTTGCTGGTTAAATAGGTCATGACGCTATCAATGCGCCGGTGCGACAAACGGATATTGTATTCTTCAGTACCGATAAAGCAGGTGTGCCCAGCCAATTGTACCTTAGTGCCGGGGTAGGTATTTAAAATTTCGCCAACTTGATGCATGGTCGGAAATTCATCAGCGCGGATGGCAGCCTGATCAAAATCAAAATTGATCCGCATGGTAAATCTGACGCTATCGGCGGATGACTCCGGATGCACGATAATTTTTCCTTCGCTGCTATCGGCGATTGCTTTAATGCGTGCTAAACGGCGTGCCATTTCTTCTTCCAATTCTTTGGTTCTTTTTTCCGCTTCTTGAGCAGCAAGGCGCGCCTTCTCGGCTGCTTCGACTTCCTGGCGGAGTTGTTCTGCCAACATGTCGATTTGTCGCTTTTCTTCAAGGCCAAAAACGTCGGCCGGTCGTTCCATGGTATCGAATTCAATAACTATCGAGAAGCGGTGGGTTGAGCCGGCAAAGGAGGCCAAAGGAGTGAAGGCATAATCTAATTTGGTGTACGAGTGTCCCAGGCTTTCAATCGGAATGATGACACCGACACCTGTTCCCCAACGGTTGACATCGAAATCGTGTAGCTTATAGCCGCCGCGCACAGCGATTACATTATTTACTATGACTTCAGCGCCGTAGAATGACTTGAGTTTTTGATTTACCAAATAAGCCAGGTCAGCAGCCAAATTGACTTTGATATTTTTTCGAACTTCAAAATGGCAGCCAATGCCGGCGCGGTAAGTTTCTGGCAGTGGGTCTTCTTTTTCAATAAATTTTAATTTGGTAATGCTGAAGTTTTGAACGGTTGCTCCATAAGAAATAAACTGGTGCTTAATTAAAAATCCCAGATCCAAGCCCAATGCGGTGGCTGACTGATCAGCCAAATTTTGTCTGACGATTTTAAACGCGCCACCAAAAGAAAGATTTAAACCAAAGATGTTTTTGGGATAGCCTACACCTAAAGTTAACGCCACATCATTGCTACTAATGACTGAACCGGTGGGATTAAAGTTTTCATCTAATACAGTTATCTCTCCTTCATTGAAATAGACAAAATTGAAGCCAAATTTACCGAAAGCAGTCGAGGTAACAAAAGCCATAGCTCCTTGTTGGGTATCTTGGATCCAGGAATGGTAATTCAAGCCAAGCTGAGCTTTTTCAACCAAGCCCAGTCCACCGATATTATAGCTGAGAAAATTGATATCATTGGCTAAACCGGTAAATGCCTCTCCCATTCCCACCTGACGAGCAGCAAAGGGAATTTGCAAAAAAGATGCTCCATATTTGCCAATGCCGTCAGTCGACTGTGAAATGACAAAGTCAGCCCATCCAGTGAGGCATAAAAGCGCGGCGATTGTGTATCGTCGAATATGTTTTGACAATGCCTTTTTTCTCAGTTTTGTATTTATCAATTTTTTAATCATATTGTTTTCCATGTATTGAATGATATGGTTGGAAAATTATTTGATAATCACCAATTTTTTTAATGCAGTGAGTGTCTCGTCTGAACCATCGGTTTTGCCGAACAATTTAACAAAATAAGTGCCGCTGCTCACTGGCGATCCGTCGCGGTTTTTTCTATCCCACCAGTTGTCGGCGAACCCAAATTGATCTTTGGGGATGGGATAGGCACCATAAAAAGTCAATTTTGTCCCATCGATTTCGGTAATTTTCTCACCTGCGAGGGTGTAAATTTCAATTTTAGTTAAAGTCAAATTGCCAATTGAAGATGAGGCACGAATTTTAAGCAGGCTGTTTTGGTCGGCATAAAAAGGATTCGGTGCCATATCAAATGCTAACGGGCCTCCACCCAGATTCCACAGCGTATCTGGCGGTATGGGGGACGCTTTGACCTGAAGTATTGGTGCTTGGAGAAAACTATCATCATAAATAATGCCGATCTTGCTGCCAGAAATGGTTTGTAAACGTCCATCGTTGTTTACACGGGTATTTTTTAAAACGATAGGAAGTCCGGGCTGAGAGATAAATTCACCTGAATAAAAAGTTAAATTGGAGTCTGGCAGTTCAAACAGCACGATTTGCTCTTCGTCGTCTGTCTTGTCATCATAAACGATGGCATAAACCGTGTCTTGTCGCGGCGTGATGTTACGGTCGTATTCTTGAATCAGTCGGACACGAATCGTGTCGCCAATGGAGGTGGTATCGATCATCACGCCAAACTGATTTTCAAAATAAAGGATGCCCGGCGTATCGCTAATTGCAAGGACGCTGTCTCGCGAAATATCTGTTGGATTGGTCGGATCAGTATATTCAATGAAAAGCGTATCTCGATCAAGTACTTCTAAGATTCCGGTAAAGATTGGTGTTTCTTTGTTGAAAATAATTGCTGGTTCGGTGGGCGTCAATAAATATCCGCCAGTGGCAGCCTGATACTGTAAATTTACAGTTATTGTATCGCGGCTGTTCAGGGCACGAATGGTGATGGGAACAACCTGTTCAACTTTTTCTAAATTAGGGTCTTTGAGAAAGATAGCGATACGGTCAATGTATTTTTGACCAGCGGCATAGCTTTCCGAAAAGCGATAATGGTTCACCGGCTCCAAATTGCTATTGACAAAATAAATTTCCGATGGCGTCGATTCTGTTCGCTCCCATTCGACCTCAATGCTTTTTAAGATGGGAGAAACCGAAGAATTGTTAGTCCGCAAACTCGCCTGGATTTTGAACTGCTGCCTTTGTTTTAATTCTTCGATATCGGAAAGTGATTTGATATTGGCTGTGTCGACATTGCTGGCAGTAAAGGGACTTAATATTGGCTGATTAGTGGTGGCATCAAGCAGGGTAATTTTCAGCTCAATTTTGTTACGATGCTCAAATTTTTCCGGCAAGAGGGTTGAAAATTTTAAATTTTTCCATCGCGTAATGATGTAGTTTGCTGAATCGCTGATTGCCTCGGTAATGATGCTGCCAGCTACTTCTGTATCAAAATAGCGGTAGGTCAAGATGACATCATTAAGAACCGGCGTGTAAAGAGGATTTTGCGTGATCAAGGTGGCTTTAAATTGATAGAAACGATTTCCATCGTGCGACCAATGAATAGGCAAACCAGGCTTCGCATAATAACTGCCGGCACCATTTAACCCTTTCCATTCGGCAGATTCGAGCTCTCCTAAAACATTTGCCGACCGCAATTGTATTTTTATTGAGCTAATCCCAGCCGCAGTGTCTGCTACCCAAAATAAAGAATCAAATCCCACATCTTTGCCAATATCTAACTTCGATGAAATAAAGTCAGTCGTCTGATAGCCAATTCGAGCTGGCAAGTTGCCAGCGATTATCAAGTGTTTGTTATTATCGCTAACAGGTGATGGATTAATCAAGCGATCGGCATCTTTGAGATTTTTCAGCTCCGTATGGAATTGCCAGATTATGTTTTCATAAGTATCGACTTCAATTAACCGATTGTTTCCAGCATCACAAATAAGCACATGTCCGCCGGGCAACAAATCAGCATCTGTCGGCAAGTTCAAACCATCATTACCGCTGCTGGCAACCCCGGTGATGCCAAATTGCCAGGTTATCGCGTTGGTTACTACACTGACTTTGATAACCCGATGATTTCCCTGATCAGTGATCAAAATTTCTTTTGTCCTGCTATCATATTCCAAATCAACTGGATTGTTTAAACTGCCGATTGTTCGCCCCCATTGCCAGGAAATACTGTTATCTGCTTCTTGAACAAGTATCACGCGGTGATTGCCTTTATCACAAATGAACACCTTTCCAGAATCTGGAATAGGTACGGCGTCCGACGGATTGGAGAGTTGGTTTTTGCCAATGCCTTCAGTTTCATTTCCGTATTGCCATTGAATTGCTTTGTTTTCTTGAATTACTTTGATAATGCGGTGCCGTCCTTGATCAACAATTAATATTTTGCGCACGCTCTCGCCGCCTTCACTTTCTAAATAGCTAACAGCATCGACTGGTTTTTCTAAATAGCGATCCGTTCCAATTGCTCCCTTAAATTCCCAAACTTCCTCCACAATATCAGGATCAATCTCAACGACTCGATTCCCCTCAGCATCGGTAATTAGATATAGGTTTGAGCCTAAAAAATTTCGATAATCAATATCCGAAGCAGATTTGATGTCGATTTCATCTGGGCATAACCAATCGTCTCCGCTCAGTACAAATTTAAAATTTGAATCTTGGCTGGCAAAATTCCTAATCGAGCTGAGCATGATGAGCGAGTCAATTTTTACTGAAGCGTATGACTCAATTTTAGAAAAGGTTGGATTGCCATCTTTCCAAAAACCATATTGAGCGAATGATGGTGTCATGCAGACTACTGCAAGGATTACAATAGCGCTAATTATTTTTTTCATAATAATTCGACTTTTTTAGAT
The DNA here is from genome assembly GCA_964571835.1 of uncultured Cytophagia bacterium. Lineage (GTDB taxonomy): Bacteria > Zhuqueibacterota > Zhuqueibacteria > Thermofontimicrobiales > Thermofontimicrobiaceae > CAZNDR01. The sequence continues at coordinate 9,008 of CAZNDR010000155.1, forward strand.
GAACGATTTAGAGGTAGGAATTGCTTGTTGATCATAAACTAATTTGTAAGATAATATACACAAATTTTATAAAAAAGCAAGTGTAATTATAGAATTTTAGCAATTTATAAA